>DXSO01000017.1:0-20424 GCA_019410445.1 Sutterella sp. | reverse complement strand
ACAGCGCCTGGAAATGGTCGATTGAGTCGTTTGATATTGCCAACGGTTCACTTCGCCTCACAGACACAAGTCTCAAGCCCGCTGCTTCGCTATCGGCAACCGCTGTAAACCTCAGTGCGGCCAATCTCTCCTCTGAAAAAGGAAAAAAAGCAAGCTATTCAGCAAGCGCGACCCTTGCTCAAGGCAAACTTTCCTCCAGTGGAAACTTGAGCATCTCGCCGCTTGCCGTTAATGCCTCCACACAAATCAAAACACTGCAGTTTTCTGCCTTCAACCCTTGGATCAGATCTCTTGCCGGCGCTCAACTCACCAAGGGATCAGCGGATTTGAGCGGAAAACTGGACCTGAAGTCTGAACAAACACTCTCACTCAAATGGCAGGGTGATCTGTCTGTTTCCAATCTTGAAGCCAAAAATACAGCCGGTAAAACACTGATGACATGGACACAAGCCAAAGCAAGCGGTATCGATATCAAAGGCATTGAACCAGTGGACATCACGATCAAAAAACTCACGGTCAAAGAGCCTGCCAAAAAGGCAACTCAAGCCATCAGCAAGGCCACCGGACTAATCGGTGCCTTGGCGGCTTTGACCGGTCACGAAAATACAGCCGAACGAGTCAATAAGGCTGCCAAAGTCGTCTCCTCTGACATTTCCCTGTCCGACATCATCTACAAAGACGGAAAATTCCGTCTGAGTGAACAAAATAAACAGGTTCTGTCAACGCTTTTGCTCGACTCACTCAACAGCGTTTTTGCTGTCAGCACCGAGAAACCATAGAACCTCAGCCGTCCTGTTCCCAAGCAAAACGGCACCGCCAAACCTCTCCGTTTGCGGTGCCGTTTACTTTGTCTGCTTAAGTCTTAACTTAGTTTTGCCCTCTCTTGTAGTAAGCGTCAAACTTGCTCCAAAACAACATTGCCGCAGCAAGCCAAGTGATTACGGCACAACTGCTGATGATTGCCGTTGCCCTCATCCAAGGCTGACCATAGGCAAAGCGCGTCACGGCTAAATCAAAAGCTGTGTATGCCCATTCAATTCCTGAAGCGATCAGCACAATCGCGCAAAAAAGAGCACACCAACGGTGCCGTACAAATAGCAGTACGGCAGGAATCAACACAAGCAGCGAGACACCAAGAGCATATCCATGAAACATCAGATGTGCTCCCAAGAGCACAAAGCATAGTGCGGGAAATAAAAGTGCCAGACGAATCATGATTGCTGTTCTCCTTTCCTGGGTTCTGTCTTTTCGCTTTTTGAAAATTGGTTCGTCTGACAGCGTGGTTTGCCTCGCGGTTTTTCCGGCGGCGTCACTGTCATGGATTTCCACAGGTGCTCCAAAGCCAAAATGGGATGTGCAACCACAATGCGCGGCCCGGCAAAGCGCATCACTTTCGCTACTTTCTCACGATAGAAAGGTTTGTAGCAATGCACCTTGCATTTGGCGCATACCGGTTTCTTCTCTCCGAACGGGCAGCACGACAAGCGCTTAAACGCATAGTCAACCAACTCCTGACATTCCGAGCAAAGCTCTCTGCCATTCGTCCCGTGATGAGCTCGACAGTAAATCTGCGTCATCGCAAGAACCGTATCGGCTTCTCGTTTTAAAGACCCGCTCTCAATACGCTTGAGCCGTGGATCATTCGTAGTACGTTGTTCCGGCATAAATGAGTGTTGTTTTCAACTGTTAGAAGGTAACCACGCAGAAATAGTTGCCGGAAATCTATCTTGCCTGCCTTAAGCCATCATTGTTTAGGGCATTTCCACACTTCAGCATAAAAATTGGCCTAGTGAATTGGCCTACCTCACAAAACAAATAGAAGAATTTTTTCTTCCGCTACCTATCGAAAACCCTCATTCCTATGACAAACTCCCAAATCCTAGGGATAACACTTACCCTAAATACCAACTAGTATTGTATTCACATTATCGTTAACACTAATAATCTGTTGGATCCCCTGTCCCGCAACGACTCAGTTGAAACAAAGAATTTGACGTGTTGCACGTTCCAAAACACCTTGCTTTCGACCGTTTTTGCAAAACCATAACCTTCTTGCAAGTCTTGATTGAGACGAGGAGATAAGAGATGAAAAAATCTATGGCTGCCGCAGCCGTTTTCAGTGCTTTTGCCTGCTCCGCTTTTGCCGCTGATGTTCAACTGTACGGAGTGATTGACACTGGTTTGCGTTATTTGCACAGTGATCTGGTAAATCAGAGCGGCACAAATAAATTTTCCATGGAATCCGGGCAACAATCCGGTTCCAGATTCGGCTTTAAAGGAACGGAAGACCTAGGAAACGGCTTATCCGTCGGCTTCATCCTTGAAAATCAGTTCAACTCGGATGACGGCTCTCTTAAAGACGGACTCTTGTTCCGCCGCGAAACTTCACTTTTCATCGAAGGCGGCTTCGGCAAACTCGCTTTTGGCCGCATGGGCTCAATCAACGGCGGTACGAGTTCCTGGGGCAGGCATGATGTCTTGTCCGCTTTCGGTACCTCTTGGGGCAGCTACGTTGCTCAAGCCGATACGGTTTTCGGCAATTCCGGGCTTTGGAACAACATGATTGCCTATGAGACACCGAGCTTCGGCGGCTTCAAGGCTTTTGCCCAATACGGCATGGGCAACCAGGCAAAAGATCACCCCGGATTTGAAAACGAGTCTTCCTCCGATCGCTACTATGCCGTCGGTACATCCTATGCCAACGGACCGCTGAATCTTTTCCTGTCCGTTGACTCAATCAACTACGCCAGCTACAACCCGACAGAAAATGCAACCAGCAAGCAGGACGATTCTCTGACGGTTCGTCTCGGCGGCAACTATGATTTTGAGGTTGCCAAAGTCTATGCCGGTGCCGCATATTTTGACGAAGTCCAGCTGTCTTCCTTCGCCGGCGCCGTAACCGACTCTGTCAATATGACCAACAAAAACTTGTCTTCCCAAATCAAACTTAAAGGGTGGAGTGCTGGAGTATCTGGTTCAATTCCCGTTGCCAACGGCAAAGCAATGATTGGCGCAGCATACATGGACGCCAAAACCGCCGACAGCATGCCGGATGACGTTGATTTCTCCCGTTGGATCATATCTGCCGGCTATGATTATCCGCTTTCCAAACGAACCAATGTTTACAGCGTCGTGACGTACAACCGAGACAGCGTTGATTTCCGCAATGCGCAAACACCAAACATTGACCCCAACGTCTACGGCATCATGATCGGCATGCGGCACGCTTTCTAACCCATTGCCATCGTTCATCTAACACCCGCTTTAACACCTTTTGAAGCGGGTGTTTTGTTTTATCGGTACATGACTTTCGGAAAAAACGTCGGGGTGTTGTAATTTATCCTAGGGTTTACCCCCCCCCAATGCTATTGATTTTTACTCTTTTCTTGTAAGTCAAATCTCAGCAGTGCCAATATCGTCCCTGTCCTGCAAGGACTCCGCCGGATTGAGTTGCGTCTTTGCAAGAGTCCGCAGCTCTTGTTCCATCCGGCGGTTTTTGCAAAAACTTGAAACTTCTTGCGAGTCTTCTCTAAGACTAGGAGATTTAGAAATGAAAAAGACTTTGGCTGCTGTTGCCGTTCTCGGCGCTTTTGCCGGTTCCGCTCTCGCTGCAGATGTGCAGCTGTACGGTGTCGTTGACACGGGCTTTGGTTACAACCACGTTGACGTTGACGGCCTGAAGGCTAGTGGCGACATGGACAAGTTCGAAATGAAATCCGGTCAGGCTTCTGGTTCCCGTTTTGGCTTTAAGGGTACGGAAGACCTCGGCAACGGCCTGACGGTCGGCTTCATCCTTGAAAACGGCATCAAGTCTGACACCGGTGTTGACGATGGTGTGTTCTTCAACCGTGAATCGAGCCTCTTCATTGAGGGCGGTTTCGGTAAGTTTGCCATGGGCCGCCTTGGTTCCATCAACAACGGTCAGTCCTCCTGGGCCAAGATGGGCATGATGAGCGCATTCGGTACTTCTGACTGGGGTGGATACTCTGCTCAGCTCGGCAATGTTATGGCCACCGCTGCTCAGTGGGACAACATGATTGCTTATGAAACGCCTGCTTTCGCCGGTTTCAAGGTCTATGCTCAGTACAGCATGGGTAATCAGGTCTCCGAAGATGACGGTGAAACCTACTATGGCGCAGAAAACGAATCTTCCAGCAATCGTTACTATGCCCTCGGTGCCACCTATAACAATGGTCCGTTTGCAGCTTACTTCGCAGTAGATTCTCAGAACTACAGCTCTGTGCATGCTGATGGAACACCTTACGATACGGACGATAGCTTGACCGTCACTCTCGGCGGCAACTACGACTTCGAAGTCGCCAAGGTCTATCTCGGCGCTCAGTACTTTGACGAAGTGAAGCTCTCTGGCCTCGGCGGTGTACTCAAGGATGTTGGCGTTGGTCAGTCTGCCAAGGTCAAGGGCTATGGCGTGACCTTGTCCGCCGACGCTCCTATTGCTGGCGGCAAGGCCATGTTCGGTGTCGGCTATACCGATGCTGAATCCGCCGACAGCTACGACAAAACTGCTGACGTCGATTTCAAGCGTTATGTCGTGAGCGTTGGTTACGATTATCCGTTCTCCAAGCGCACGGACGTCTACGCTGTAGCTTCCTACATGCAGGATCAGTGGGAAGACAAGACTGCGACGACCGAAGGTGATCCCTCTGCCTACACTCTGTACGTTGGTCTGCGTCACAAGTTCTAATCTGATCTCTTCTTGAGATTTACTGATTAGCTCAAACCCGCTTCGTTGTTCGTCGGAGCGGGTTTTTCGTTTGCTGGTTTCTCATCTACAGTTAGCCAAAACTCAAAACTTCAGCGCCTATAATCAGTTTTTCATTTTCTCACGCTTTTTTATCACTCATTTCCAAACATGCTTCAGTCATGCTGGATGCTCGTGGCATCGCTTTTGTTTGCGACCATGAGTTCTCTTGTCAAAATTTCCGCCGCAGAGGCAGGCACATTTGAAATCGTCTTTTACCGCTCATTGATCGGACTGGCGTTCATCAGCACGGTCATGCTTTTGCAAGGTCAGACACCGCATACCAAATACCTTTTTGGACACATTAAACGTTCAGTGCTCGGAACCGTCGCATTCACGATTTGGTTCTTCACCATGGGACATCTGCCGCTTGGAACCGCCGTCACGCTCAACTACACCGCACCGCTTTTTATTGCCGCAACATTCGTCGTCACGGCTCTAATGCACCATCAAAAAGCTCCTTGGTCGCTTGCCGCCTCAATCCTTGTTGGGTTTATCGGTGTCTGTCTGATCCTTCAGCCGTCGGTTGCCTCCGATGAACTTCCCTATGCGCTAATGGGCCTGTTTGCCGGTGCCATGGGACCATT
Source organism: Sutterella sp. (assembly GCA_019410445.1). GTDB lineage: Bacteria > Pseudomonadota > Gammaproteobacteria > Burkholderiales > Burkholderiaceae_F > Duodenibacillus. The sequence goes on along the minus strand of DXSO01000017.1, from coordinate 15,075 downwards.
TATCTTTTTTCAAATTGCCCAACTTGGACGGCTTCGCGAGCCCTCTCTTCGCATTGTGTTTTACTTTTCACTTGTGGGAGTGATCTGGGGACTGGCCGGCTGCTACATCGTGGAAGACGGACTGAAAATGTACGACTCCGACGTTTGGCTGGGACTTCTCGGCGTCGGCATTACGGCAGTGTTGGCGCAGGTAGCCATGACGAGAGCCTTTGCCTACGGCAACATGATGCTCACAGCCTGTTTTCAGTTTGCCGTGATTCCTTTTGCAGAAATCATCAGCGCTGTGTTTTTTGACGAATCACTTCCTCCCGTCGCCCTTGCGGGCATGCTGCTCATACTGGCTGCAGGCTGTACGGCAAGCATCATCACCAAACGTCAGCGGCATCCCGCCTCCAAGTAACGCAAAAAAAGAAACGCCCGGTTGGGCGTTTCTTTTTTTAGATTATTTCCCTTTACCAGATCCCTGCTGCAGCCGTTCCTGTTGCGCGGCGTAGGCTGCTGTCTGTGCCAGACGTTCATACACAGGATCATCCATCGACAACATGGAAAGCAAAAACTCCAAATGCATACGAGCATCTGACCAATGTGCCAGCTCAAGACTGCTGATGGCATAGAGCTCGTGCGCTGGCAGATGCTTAGTGTTAATCGCCAAAGCTTGATCCAAAATATGCAGACTCTCGATATAGGTCTGCCGCGTTTCCTGACTAATCAGAGCCGCGGCGTATTCGACCAATACGTCAGGATCTTTTGAGACCAACTCTCCAATATCGACAGCCTTTTTGTAGGCCGCCGCAGCCTCCTGCCAGCGCTGCTCTCGCACTTTCAGACGCGCATACAAGACCCATGCTCGTTCGTCTTGCGCATTATCCTTGAGATAGGCGGCCAACGACTCCTCGCTATAGAGCCCCTCGGTACTGCCAAGCGATCCATCAGATTGCATGATTCCGGGCTTTGGAGGCTCGGAAACAAAATTAATAAGCGACGGCGATCCCAACGCCTTGTATAAGCCAAACGTTCCCAGAACCATGACCAGGGACAAAACCAAAGCAAACGACTTTCCAAAAGGAACACTTCTTCTGCCTTGGCGTTTATCGTCGGAAATCTCTTCCAAGGCGCGGCGCTGCACATCCGTGACACTTGCTTCATAGATCGCATCATTTATCAAACCTGCGGATCGCTCTTCCTGCAAGACACGCAGTTGCTCGGCAAACGCTTCGCGGGCTAGTTCTTGCCCCAAAGCAGAATCGTCATTGTCCTTGTCACGCAAAAGCGCCCAAAGAACTGCAAATACAGCCACGGCACTAAGTAAAACAGCCGCAATCCAGAAAGTGGTTTCGTATGTCATAGTCGGGATTGTACGTATGCAAAAGGGTGCTCCGCCTTAACAACGGGGCACCCTTCTTTCCTTCAGGACACTGAAGCAATGTGCTTCTTACTTATTCTTGGCGGCAATTGCGTCGCGAAGAATCTTGGTGGCCTTCTGAGCAGCGTCAGCACTCTTGGCAAGCGAGAGCTGTGCGGCCTGCGGGTTATGGAACCAGGCACCGTTTACAGCCGTCCACCATTCCCAATTGGTATGAGCCACTGAGTGAAGCTCACGAGCCTGGTTGAGAACTTCATCGCTCACGCCCATGGCAATTGCCAAATCAAAAGCGTTGAACATATCGGTCATGCGGCTTTCAGCTTCACGAAGCTTGCCGTCATAGTAGCCCTTCATACCGTCGATCACGCGATTGAGCTGCTTTTCGGTCTTGTCCTTGTGGCACTGCATGCAGGTTTCCTTCATGTAGTGACGAGGAGACGTCGTCCAGTGACTCGTGTACATCTTGCCGGTCTTCTTGTCCTTGAGCTTGGGCATGTGGCAATCTGCGCACTGCACACCGGCCTTATCGTGCGTGGAGTTCCAATATGTTTCGGCGTCCGGGTGCTGCATCTTGGTAAGAGCCGCACCGGTCACGTTGTGCTTGAAGTCCTTGAATCCAACCTTGGCATAGAACTCATCGATCTTGGTCACGTCCACCAACGGGAAGAGGTTCGTGCGAGCATCGCTCATGCCGATGGCCTTTCCGGTCTTGGGATCAAAGCCAGGGTTGCAGTTGTATTCAACATGGCACTGCGCGCACATCAGCTTGCTGTCGGCCTTTTCCATCGTAGCGATCTTGCGCGTAAAGCCGCGAACGCCCATATCAATTACATTGATCTTGGTCGCCTTCGGATCTTCGCTGTAAAGGCTCGGAATATCCGTACGGGTCAGAGCCTGAATCAGACCATCTCGCACGATACGCGGCTGGGTGCTGTGCGGATCATGGCAGAAGTTGCAGTTCAGCGCGTGGTTGACGTTGCGCATCACATCCACAACATTGGACTGACGAGAGAACTTGGCCTCCGGATGCTTTTCACCGAGATATGCCCAGTCAAGCATCAGATCGGTCGATTTGCAAGTCCAGCAAACCGGGTTTCCGGCAGCGGCCGTACCGGCACGACGCGGCTTCTGCGCGTTATCTTCCGGATACTTGTCGTTGATAACATCCCAAACGCGGAAGGCACCGTCGCCCTGACTCAAATACATCCAGCCATCCTTGGGTTCAAAGCGTCCGCCGAAGGCACGATCACAAAGATACTGATCAAGCGCGGCAAAGGCATGGCTGCGGGGAAGATCGTGTTCTTTGGTAAAGCCATGCGCGCCGAGAGCGCGGTCAAAGAACGGGTTGGGAGCAACGCTGCCGCTGTTTTTCTTCGAAAAACGCGGAATGCGTTCTTCATTGACCTTGTACATCGAGTTGAATTGTGCGGGATGGCAGGAGCCGCAGGTCTTGGGATCCATGCTCGTGACAGGACGCGTCGTCTTGCCCGGGGCACTCAAGTGTTTTGTCAGACCGGAGTGGCAGCTCGTGCACGACACATCCTTGTGTGCGCCGGATTTGTGAAAACCGCCGATATTGCTGTGACAGGCCACACACATCTTCGTGTCAACCTTTTCCGGGGCGGCGTTGACAGCAGGAGCAAAAACAACTGCCACCGCCATTGCGACACAGGCCTGAACGAAATTATGCTTTTTCATCTCGTCTCTCCTTTAGCGACCTTTCGCTTGTTGTTAAATGAGCCGGCACGCCGAAATAGCCACCAGCCTTCCGAAAATCGCTTCGGGCATTCTCTCACAGCCCCTGTTCCCCTTCCGCGAGCGTTTGTTGGTCTTCAATAACTGACCAAGGCACTTGGGTTTTCCCATCCTTTCTTACGTTTGCCTTAAAAACCCGCATGAAATCTGGCTTAAGTCCGATTTAATAAAAAAAGACCGTGCGAATCCAATTTCATCGCACGGCCTCCGGTGTTAGGGTAATTACTAGGTACTCTTCTGTCTTCCTCGGAAAAACAGGCCAATTTTCACCTCTGCAATTGGCACTTGACCTAGACTTTTTAACCTTGTTTCACGTGACGTCCTATCAAGTCATACTCACGGCTGTCGGTGATGCGTACGTCCACAAAATCCCCGGGCTCAAGGTGTTCATCGGTTGTGACGTAGACCACACCGTCAATGTCAGGAGCATCAGCCGTTGTTCGACCAACGGCAACGCCGTCCTCATCCTCGGGCTCATCAACGATGACTCGCTTGATCGTGCCGATCTTTTCTTTGAGAATTTCCGCAGAAATTTCCGCCTGAACCTGCATAAAGCGCTCTCTGCGCTCTTCACGCACCTCATCGGGCAACTGACCGGGCAAAGCATTGGCCTGAGCCCCCTCAACAGGACTGTATGCAAAGCAGCCGACGCGATCCAGTCGGGCTTCGCGCAGGAAATCAAGCAGATACTCAAACTCTTCCTCGGTCTCGCCGGGGAATCCGGTGATAAATGTCGAGCGAATCGTGATATCCGGACACACGGCACGCCAAGCCGCGATACGTTCAAGATTCTTTTCCGCGCTTGCCGGTCTCTTCATAGCCTTAAGTACGCGCGGGTGTGCATGCTGAAACGGAACGTCAAGGTAAGGCAAAATCAATCCTTCGGCCATCAGTTCAACCACGGCATCAGTGGACGGATACGGGTAGACATAGTGCAGTCGCACCCATGCATCGAGCTGTCCAAGTTCTCGAGCAAGCTCAAGCAATCGAGTCTTCACGGGACGGCCGCCTACAAAACCCGTTCTGTACTTCACATCAAGTCCGTAGGCTGCCGTATCCTGACTAATCACCAGAAGTTCCTTGACTCCGCCCTTGACGAGATTTTCCGCCTCACGCAGTACGTCTCCGATCGGACGGCTGACCAGATCGCCGCGCAGATCGGGAATAATGCAAAAAGTGCAGTGGTGAGAGCAGCCTTCGCTGATCTTCAGATAAGCGTAGTGAGCAGGCGTTAACTTCAATCCCGCTGCCGGAATCAAATCGTCAAACGGTTCGTGCGGTCTGGGCAGATGAGCGTGCACCAATGCAAGCGTTTCTTCGAGACTGTCCGGTCCGGTAATGCCCAACACCTTGGGCACTCGTTCCTGCAGCCAACTCTCACCATCGGCCTTTTTCTTTCCGCCCAGACAACCCGTGACGATCACTCGCCCATTCTCTCGCAACGCTTCGGTGATCGCTTCCAGACTTTCCGCTACCGCAGCGTCAATGAAAGCGCAGGTATTGACGATCACAAGATCGGCCTCTTTGTAATCGGCCGCGATGATGTAACCTTCCGCCCTAAGCTCGGTCACGATGCGTTCCGTATCAACCAAAGCCTTGGGGCAGCCCAAACTCACGAAACCAACTCGACCGATGCGGCCTTTGTGCATTCCTGCCATAACGTGATCCCCTTTACTTTTCAATCCATATCACGGCAGCGTGACGTCCTGTCTGTTCGCCATCGCGTCGATAGCTGTAGAAACGTCCGGCGTCGGCATAAGTCGACAAACCACAGTCCTCACAATCGGTTACGCCGCTTTTGGCCAAAGCGGCTTTTGCGTAGGCTGCAAGATCCACGCACTGTTTGTCGCCTTTGGCCTTAACGGCACCGGTCACTTCAGGGTAGTTCGTTCGGAAGACATTCACGACTTCGTCTCCGACCTCAAAGTCATCAAATCCGATGCGGGGACCAAGCCAAGCCTTGAGTTCACAGTCAGGCAGTTTTTCTTTCATGGCCTGTACCGTTGCTTCGATCACCCCTGCGGCAAGACTCTTCCAGCCGGCATGCACGGCTGCGACAATCCGCGCCTTCTTGTCGGCCAGAAGCACCGGCAGACAATCGGCCACCTGCACAACGCAAACCGTCTCCGGCTTCATCGTAAACTGCGCATCGGCCTGTACCGACTCATCGGCAACGTCTTCGGCCTGCACGACATCAGTGCCGTGAACCTGTGTCATCCAATGCGGCTGCGCCGGACACAGATCAGCCACAATGGAGCGATTCATGCGCACACAGCCGCTGTTGTCGCCCACTCGGGTACCGACATTCAACCCCATGATTCCGTCGAGGCCACCCCAGGGACCGGAGGATACGCCTCCCACACGTTCGGTAAAAAAGGCCTTGACCTTCTCGCCCATATCGGGTCGAATTACCGCCAGTTCGTTTTTCCAATTCATCATTTCCGCTTCTCCTGTGCCCTCTTCACTGACGATAGATATCGCCGGCACGGGACGTAATTGAGCTTCACTAATTCAGTTCAATCCTCGGCTTCGCCCTCGTAAACCACGGGACCGAAATCGGGCATTTGCACTCGGGCACCTTCTTCAAACACGCTTACCGGTTCATCCGTCGGCCCGAAATCAAGAAAATCCATCAACTCACACATATCCTGCGGCGGTGCGGCAAACCATTCGCATTGCTGACCGCTTGCCGGATGCTTGAGAATCAACCGGCTTGCATGCAGAGCCTGGCGATTGAACTGAGCCGCGACACCGGCTTCGGCAGGCAGCGCAGAGGCATTCGTACGATACAGAGGATCGCCAAGCAGCGGCAGACCAACGCTTGTCAGATGCACTCGAATCTGATGCGTGCGTCCCGTTTCCAACCGACAGGCCACCCAGCTGACCATGCGGCCAGCCACGCGGGTCGAATCAACCAACCGAACTCTTGTCTTGGCCGGGCGACTGCCCTGACCGCCTCGGCAGCAAAATTTAATCGGCGAGCGCGGATCGCGCCCAATGGAACGATCGACATAACCAGCCTCCGGAGCCAATCCCATTACGATGGCCCAGTATTCTCGCCCCACGGAACGAGCCTGCAGCTGACGCACCAAATCCGTGCGGGCAGCCTCATTGCGGGCCACCACCATCAGCCCGGACGTCTCCTTGTCCAAGCGATGCACAATACCCGCACGGCTGACCCGCGTGAGCTCCGGATAACGAAACAGCAAACCGTTGAGCAGCGTCCCGTTCCAGTGCCCGGCAGCCGGATGAACCACCAGACCAGCCGGCTTATTGATCACAATGATGTCTTCATCTTCGTAGACAACATCAAAATCAATACCGTCCTCTGCAACGTAAGCCGTGTCTTCGGGAGCAGGCTGAGGCGTCACCACAACTTCATCTCCGTCGGCGACTTTCATCCGCACACCGTCGGCTTTTTGACCGTTGACAAGAACTGCTCCGGCCTCAATCCATTTCTGCAAACGCGCACGGCTTACCGAGTCGATCAGCGAGGCCAAAACCTTGTCCAAACGCTCCCCGGTAGGAAAACCTTGAATTTCGTAGACGTCCGACTCTGCTGTATTATCAACATCATCTTCAAATTCAAGCGCTTGAGTGGGCTCTTCACAGATATAATCGCCCAATTGATTTTCAGGTTGCTTTTTAGTGGTCATGAATTCCAGTAACTTAGTGCGTCTTACAAAAATTTCCCTGCTTTGTGCAGCCGCAGCATTGAGCGGCTGCTCCTGGCTCCAGTCCCTTGAGATCGATCCGACTCGTGACTGGACAGCCAATCAGCTTTATTCAGAAGCCCGCGCAGCCATGAACGAAGGCACTTGGGAAGTGGCGCGCGACTACTATACCAAGCTCGAAGCACGCTATCCGTTCGGCTCCTACGCTCAACAAGCTCAAATTGATCTGGCCTACGTCAACTTCAAAGACGACGATGCCGCCGGAGCTGTTCAACAGCTAGATCGCTTCCTGCGAGCCTACCCCAATCATCCCAACAGTGACTATGCACTTTACTTGAAAGCGCTTGCCACTCTCAATGAACGCGATGGCTGGTTGGCTGCGATTACCACGCAGGATCTCGCTGATCGCGACGCTCAGGCCGCCCGCGATGCCTTCGATATCTTCAAAGAACTCGCCGCTCGCTTCCCCGACTCCCGTTACGCGCCCGAAGCTCGCCGCCGCATGCATGAGCTTGTCAATGCTCAAGCTCAGCACCAACTCGGCACGGCTCGCTTTTACTACGAGCGCAAGGCCTACATCGCCGCAATCAACCGCGCTAAAGTCGTGCTTTCCGACTTCCAAACAACCGCAGCTCGCGACGACGCTTTGCTGCTGATTGCCGACTGCTACCACGAACTCGGCATGTATGACCTGGAAAAGGACATGCGCCGCGTCATTGAACTCAATAAGGTCAAGCCCAAGGCTCAGCAAGACGACTCGTGGTTCCCGAGCCTGCTCTAAAAGCCGCGCCGTTGGCTTTCCTACTTCAACGCCTCGCCTCAAGCGAGGCGTTTTTACTTAATGCCTATTTTTTGACAACCGCCTGAGGCAGCTGTCCCTGAAGATAAGCCTGAGCCCAAACCAAACCAACCAGCGTTTTGACGTCGGTAATTTCTCCGTTTCGGGTCATTTCCAACGCTTGATCAAAAGACATTCGATTGAGCGTCAAAAATTCCCCGGCATCCAATGCTTGTCCGCTTTTGGCCTCTCTGATTCCCTGCGCAAGATAGATCACAATGCGCTCGTTGCTGTATCCGATGGCGTTGTGAATCGTCCCGAGCTGAACCCATTTGTCCGCCTCAAGTCCGGTCTCTTCCTGCAGTTCCCTCACGGCCGTTTCAAAAGGATCCTCTCCTTTGTCGATTTTTCCGGCGGGAATTTCCCAGAATGCCCGATCCATCGGGCAGCGCCATTGACGTTCAAGTACGGTTGCCCCCTCCTCATCAACGACAACAATGGCCGCCGCCCCGGGATGCACGATCATTTCTCGTCCGGCAACTCGTCCATCGGGCAGCTGCACCTGACGGCAGTGCACATGCAGCAGTTTTCCGCTGTAGACCTCTTGCTGCGACACAACCGTTTCTTTCAAAGTCGCGTCCATTGCTTCGAGCTGCGTGGTCATTGCAAACGCCCCTTAGTCGTTGTAATTCTGGCGCGGCTTGCCGCCTCGCATATCGTTTTTCATCAGTCGAGACTGATCACGTTTCCATTCGCGCTTGCTTTCGTCGTCTCGTTTTTCAAACTCACGCTTGCCGCGACCCAATGCGAGCGCAAGTTTGACTCGCCCTTTGGAAAAGTGCAGATCCAGCGGCACCAATGCATACCCTGAACGATCCACTTTACCAATCAGTCGATCGATTTCTCGACGATGCATCAAAAGCTTGCGTGTACGCGTAATCTCCGTTTTTTCATGCGTACAGACTTGATCGGCGGGCGTAAAACTTGCATTGCACAAAAACAGCTCGCCGTCTCGCACATACACATGCGACAAATTGATCGTGCTGCGTCCAGCACGAACACTCTTGACTTCCCAACCACGCAGCTCAAGTCCTGCTTCAAACCGCTCCTCGATCGAGTAATCGAACGTAGCCCGTTTATTTCGGATAAGCGGCGTTGCGTTGTTCTTACTTTTTGCCATTTTGTCTTTGTGATTCAAGATCTTTTTCAAATGCGGCGCCATTTTAACAAGCGCACGCCAAACAACAGATATTTTGTGCGGAAAAAGCCCGTCTGCTGTCTCTTAAGCAAGAGTATCGAACTGCAAAAGCCCTCGATAAACACTGTGCATCTCAAAACTCTGCCGATTCGTCTCAATTCTCCGTCCTTGGGAAGGCTTTGACTTCATAACGCAGGATGATTGCCTTGATCAATCCCACCCTTCAAAGGAGATCTCGTATGTTGTCTCGCCGACATTTTGCTCTGAGCGGAGCGGCCGCACTGGCTGCAGGTGCCTCCAACTCCCTGTCTGCCGCAGCCATTCCCGAACAATTCGACACGGTATTTCCCAAAGGCCCCGTCAATCCTTACGGAAAATTTTTCACGGGCACGTCCTATCTCACCATGCTCAACAATGCCGACGACGTATTTAACTGTCCGATCGGCAATGTCACCTTCGAACCCGGCTGCCGTACGTTCTGGCATCGTCACTCGGGCGGTCAGATTCTTCTGGTTTTAGCCGGAGTCGGCCTGTATCAGGAAAAGGGGAAACCTGCACGTCGCATCCGTAAGGGCGACGTCGTGCGAATCAACCCCGATGTCGAACACTGGCACGGCGCCTGTGCAACCGAACCAATGACGCACATCTCCATTGAAACCAACGTTCCGCGCAACCAGGCAGTCTGGCTGACGGCCGTCACCGACGAGCAGTACGCCGAGGCCAATAAGGCCTAAGGGTGCCTCGTCAGTTTTTGTGCCGGTTTTTGATACCTATCAGAAACCGGCCGATTGCATGACAAAAAGTGCAAGCGACATCACAAAGATCGAAATGATCACGGACAGAGAATTGAGATTTGCCCCCATTCCGACATCGCAGCCCAACTGCATCGTATAGATCAGACTCATTGACGGTACCGGCGACAGACACACCAGCACCATCGCCATTCGCACTTCCCCCTCAAAAGGCATGAAATAAGCGCAAGCAATGGCAAAAAGGATGCACAGCAACCAGCGGTTGCCGAGAATTCGCAGGATCGTCAAGAACTTTTCCTTGCTCATCGACAGTTCGATCGTCTCTCCGATCATGATCATCGCAAGCAGCGTATTGGCCTGTGCGCCGACTTTTGTGATTGTCGTGACTGCTTCGGGAAATTTCAGACCTAATGAACTCATGCTCACAACAACGGCAAAAGTCATCAACGGTCCCGAGCGCACCATTTTTCCGGCAATCGACTTCAGAACCTTCCAAAAGGATCGATCTTTTTCATGCGCTCCCGAAAGAATTGCAAACGTACCCCCGGCGCTCATGATTGCGTTGCCGACATCGAACATGAAAGCCGTCATCAACCCCGTCGTGGGATAAAACGCTTGAATGTAGGGCACGGCCAAAGGACCGACGGAAAAGCCCCCGGTATTGATTCGACAGAAATCTCGTTTTCTGACGTCGGTTTCATTGCGCGAAAGAAACCAAGCGTAGCCAAGCATCAAAACGTTAAAAAGAAAGCCCAGCAGAACAATCAAAAGCATGATGCCTTCGATTTTGACGCCATTGAGATTGGTGATGATGATGCACGGCAACGTGACGTAAAGCACCAGACCGCTGATGGCGTGAAAAGCGCTTTCTTTAAGAATTCCCCTTCGACGCAGAAACCAACCGAGCCAGATGAAAAAAACAAACGCCGCGATTTTCGCAAGACTGTCACTCATTTGAGCGCCTTCTCTTTGCCGTGTTCATGCTCATGCGTGTGTGCCGCCTGCTGATCCTTCTGCGGCATCGCCAGAAAATGCACGGCTCCATTTTCGATGCCTGTTTCGGCAATCATCTCCTGAGCCAAAACAGCAATGCGATCGTAGTTGCCGCGCATCACCACAACTTCCAAACAACGCTCGTGCGAAGCATGCACATGCATGCTTGCCACAATCGATTCATGGTGCTCGTGCTGCTGTTCGGTTACTTTTGACGACAGGCTGCGGGCATGATGATCAAACCCGAAACTCACAACCGCCATGCACTCGCCGGCCGCACCTTGACTTAAATTTTCCTGCATGAGCTCTCGCCGAAGCAGATCTCGGAACGCTTCACTGCGGTTTTTATAGCCTCGTTTGGCGATCAATTCGTCAAAGGCTTCCGCAATATCATCGTCAACGGAAATCGTCAATCGCTGCATGATGCCTGCAGGGGAAAGCGTATCGCCTACCCCCTTCTCCCTTGTTTTGCGTCATTGAAATTTTTTGATTCTACTCGCCTCTTCGCATTGCAAACGTTTGCACATGTCCAAGTCTGCGCTGCTCATTGAGGTATAGTGACTCCCTGATTCAGCTTTATCTTCGGTTTTCCATGCTCCGTTCCCATCCCTTTCCTTCTCATCCCCGCATTCGTGATGCTGCGGCACTCGGCTTTACTTCAAGCCTGGGACCTTTTGCCGCCAACGGCATCATGCCGGGATTTCACAGGATGGCCGAAGACTTCGGAGTAAGTTTTGTCGCCGTACAGCAATCTCTGACCCTTTATCTTTTCACTTACGCGTTTTTCAGCTTGGTTGCCGGCAGTTTCTCCGACAGCTACGGCAGACGCCCGACATTCATCGCAGGCATGCTCTTGTTTGCTGCGGCAAGCATTGGAGCTGCTTTCAGTCAATCCCTCTGGGCGCTTTACGGCTGGCGATTGCTGCAGGGAATCGGAGCAGCCGTCGGACAAGTTGTCACTCAAGCCATTGTGCGTGACAACTGGACCGGCCCTGAAGCAGCGTCCGTCAACGGCATGATTGCCTTTTTCTTTGCGGCAGGTCCCGCTCTGGCTCCAATTGTCGGCGGACAAATCGTGCTTCATTTCGGCTGGCACGCCGTTTTTTTCTTTCTGACGCTGTATTCCCTGTCAATCGCGCTTTTTATCTATCTGCGGATTCCGGAAACACTCGATAAAAGCGAACGCTCTCCGTTTAACCCTGCCTCAGTGTGCCTCAACTATGCCAAAGGACTCTCCAACGGTGCCTTTTTGTGCGGAGTACTGGCTCACGGCGTCCTTTTCATGGGGGGCATTCTTTATGCTGCCGGCTCGGCCGACTTCGTCATTAAAGTCATGGGGCTCGATATCGATGAGTTCGGCTGGCTGTCAATTCCTCTTATCTTCGCCTCCTTTGCCGGAGCCTGGGGATCCGTCCGTTTGGCCAAACGATTAAGGCCCAAACGCATGATCGTCTGCGTGAGCATTCTCACGCTTGTGAGTTCGGTTGCGGCCGCATTGCTCGATTGGCTGACACAGCCGACTTTCTGGATGCTTCTAATCGGCCCCGTGCTTTACTCATTGGGTATGGCTCTGCTGCGTCCGGTCATGATGGCCATGAATCTGGATTACTTTCCGAAAAACCGAGGCATGGCCGCGGCCATTCAACAGTTTTTCGTAACGGCTTCCTTTTGCTTTACCGCCGCTTTTTGGATTCCTCTTGTAATGGGATCGGCTTACAAATATGCCTTTGCCTCCGCATTCTGCGCACTTGCCGTACTCGTGCTCTGGCAAATATCGATGCATCTGCGGCCAGCCGCTTTGAATCGTGTCGGCATTGCCGAAACAATGCATTGAGTCTGTTCGACATGGCGAATTCGTGTTTTTTTCAAAATTTTTACGTTCGATCGCTTCTGTAAGAAGCCTTCTTTTCCCACGCTTGCTCTACACTTGTGATCATGCAGAAAACGGCCGATTTCACCACACTTTTTTTTCAGACTCAGACAGATACGGAAGCTTTTGCCGCGACAGTGGCCAAAGCGCTTCTAGCACATGAATCCGAAATTGAACGCACCGGTTTCAACCTGCGGCTGATCGGAGGACTTGGTGCGGGCAAAACGACCTTTACGCGGGCGCTACTTCGAGCCTGCGGCGTTACGGGACGCGTTCGCAGTCCCACATTCGAACTGGTCGAAAACTACGATATCGGAGAGTCTTTGCAATTTCACCATTTCGACTTCTATCGTTTCGAATCCCCTGAAGAATTCGATGAAGCGGGTTTTCGTGAACTGTTTGGTCCGGGCATGGTCACAGCCTGTGAATGGAGCGAAAAAGCCGCTCCCTATCTGCCCGAAGCCGATATCGAAATTGCTCTTTCAGTCGACAATTTGTCGCGCCAAGCTCAACTGAAGGCGTGCTCGCCGCTTGGGAAGGTTATATTGACGGAGGTTTGCGCATGAGTTCGACCCGCCGAGAACTGATTCTAGGTGCCGTCGGCGCTCTGGCCGCTCAGCCGCTGCAGGCCATTGCCGCTCCTCGTCTTCAAGTCCGAATCTGGCCGGGAGACGACAGCACGCGCGTATCCGTGGAGTCCGACCGCAAGCTCAAGTACAGCTACATGATGCTGCGCGGTACGAAGCCCTACCGCCTGGTTCTCGACATCGAAGGACTGCGGCTGAGCGCAGGCTTGGAAAAAACGCTTAAAAATTTCAAAAGCACCGATCGCTTCATTGCCGGAATCCGCCCGGGACAATTCAAACCCAACGTGCTGCGCATCGTTTTTGATCTCAAAAACGATGTCCGTGCCGAAGTCAACTACGCCAAGCCAATCGCTCAGTACGGCCACCGCATCATCATCGACATGGAAGCAACCAACGCCGATACGTTGCGTCATATCATCGCACGTACCGGCGCCGACGTGGATTCAGTCAAAAACGTCTCTTCGGAGCGCAACGTCCCCAACACGGTCAAGGAAACACAGCGCGGCACGTCTAGAAAGCCGACCAAGAAAACCGGGAAAACCGAAACACTCGTTGTCGTTATCGATGCGGGGCACGGCGGCGAAGATCCGGGAGCCATCGGCAAACGTAAAAAAACCTATGAAAAAACGGTTGTGCTTGCCATCGCCAAAAAGCTGCAGGCGCAGATTGACCGCACACGCGGCATGCGAGCCGTGATGACGCGCACCAAAGATGTATTCCTGCCGCTGCAGAAACGAGCCGCCGTTGCCGTCAAGCAAAAGGCCCATATTTTCGTAAGCATTCATGCCGATGCGTGGATTAAGCCGGATGCCAACGGTTCTTCCGTTTTTACGCTTAGCGTGGGCGGAGCTTCGTCGCTTCAGGCCCGATGGCTTGCGCAAACTCAAAACCGAGCCGATGAAATCGGAGGAACAGTCTTTAAGGGCGTTGCCAAACAAGCCCGCAGTACCGTCGTTGACATGCTTGCGGAGACAAAACTTCGCTACGGCATTCAGTTAGGCGATGAAGTTCTTTCCGAGCTGGCCAAACTCGGACCACTGCATAAATCCTCGGTTGAATATGCCGAATTCGCCGTTCTTAAAGCTCAAGGCGTTCCGTCAATTTTGGTCGAAACAGCCTTTCTGAGCAATCCCAAGGAAGAAAATCGCCTGCGCGATACGCGCCACCAGGCTCGTTTGGCCAACGCCATTTTCCAAGGCATTCGAACAGCCGTTCGAAAAGATCCGTCCATTCTCAAGCAAACATAGACATGCGGCTATCGATCGGCTTATTTTCCGCGTTCGGTACCTTTTTCCGATTGAACATTCGAAACAGTTAATCAGCATCATGCCCTTACCCGAAGCTCCTCGCACACGCGGTGCAATTCTCGACAAGAGTGCCTACGGCAAGAAGTCAGTCGCAGAGATCTCCTCCTCCATTCTCGCCGAACCGCTCAAATCAAACAAAGAACGCAAAAAAAGCATTGAAGAGGCAACGTCAGAGAGAAAAGCTTCCACTAAATCCGGCAAAAAAGACGTTTCCAAACGCCAGCCCAAAACCGCTGCAACTTCTGAGAACACTCCAATTCAAACGAAGCTTCAAGAGCTTGACGAGAAAAAAACCACCAATACCTCTCGACTCCGCAGCCCTCGTTCGAGTTCAACCGGACAGATGCCCCGCATCTTTGTTCTCGACACCAACGTACTGCTGCATGACCCGACATGTCTGTTCCGCTTTCAAGAGCATGACATCTACCTGCCGATGGTCACACTCGAAGAAATCGACAACCATAAAACCGGCACAAGTGACATCGCCCGAAACGCTCGTCAGGTAAGCCGCACGATCGATCGATTGGTGGAAGCCGGAACCGGCCCTATTCAGCAAGGCGTCGAGTTGTCTGCCATCGGCAATAAAGAAGCTCGGGGAAAACTGTATTTCCAGGACTTTGGATTTAACCCCACGGATCTTCCTGCGGGTCTGCCCCATGACAAGGCAGACAACATGATTCTGGCCGTTGTTCGAGCGCTGCCCGAATGCTTCCCCGACAAACATGTGGTGTTGGTCAGCAAAGACATCAACATCCGCATCAAGGCCACGGCCATGGGGCTGACGGCGGAGGACTACTT
>DXSO01000169.1 GCA_019410445.1 Sutterella sp. | reverse complement strand
GCCGACAACCATGCGGCTGAAGCGTTTCCGCCGTGCCTGATCGTTTTTTTTCGATGAACGCATGAATCACGAATTCGGTCGAAGCATGCGCACGACTCCGATTTTCCGGCCGGCCCCTCCTTTGTCTGCCGACGCCCGATCCGTAACCACAAAAAATGAACGTCAGGCGCTTCCGTGCCTCTCAAAACTTCAATCGAAAAGCACCATTTGCCGACTTTTTTCGACGGTTTACGGATCGGTTTTCTTTCTCAAAGATCGGAACTTTTCCGTTCGGACGCCTAGCACGCATCCATTTCTTTTTCAATGCTTTTTTGAAAAAAGAAATTTTCTTCAATTGTCTTTACAAATTTCACAAAGTGCATTACATTGCGCGTCTTTTGCGGAAAAACCCTCAAAAATCACGACAATTAGCCTGTCGTTAGCACGAGATAAGAGCAAATCGATCTTTGACGACTTGCTTCATATCCCCATCAATTCGTTATCGGTTCCAACAGCATGACCTCTAAAACAATCCGGATCAAACCGCACTCCTTTCTTGCCGCCGCCAAACCGCTGCCTTCGCAGCATGCACGTGCCGCACGTGCTCGGTGGAATGTTCAACGTCGTCTGGATTTGGAAACGGCTCATGCTGTGTTCGCACACGTCGACGGCGGAATGCTCAAGGCCTTCATCGACCGACTGCAGCTCAGCGTACTGCGTGCGCATGAGCCGCTTTCGATGGAAAGTCTTGCCATTGCGGTTCGCATTCTCGGCAACATCCGAGTCGACCGCTTCAAACTCGTCGATCGCTCCTGCGGATTGGCCCGCATCATTTCCCTATTTATGAGTACGCTTTCACGCGCCCAGCTTCAAGGACTCAAAAGCGAACTTTCCCGCCACTTTGAAGCTTCGCGCGAGGCCCTCAACCAATTTGCAGCACAAAGCGACACCGGTCGTCAGTCCTGCCGCCGCCTTTTCGTTGATCTGACGCTGATGCAGACCGACGGTCTCGGTTTGATCCCAGACCGGACTCCAAACGCGGCACAACGCGGAGTCGGTCTGATGCGCGTGACAATGCTAAAGGGCGACAATCACCTCTCGCATGCCTGCATCCGCACAAAAGACACGGAGCAAACGGATGTGAAGACAGAAGCCGATGTTTTTGCCTGTGCCCGAATGCACGACCATTGTCACCATCCCAAAGGTCTTTTCATCTGCGACCCCGGTCAGGCCGATGCGCAAGACAAGGCACCGGAACTGCCTCTTACGCTCAGACCGCTTGATCCGATTGAAACCACAGCCGCGTTCATCGTGGAAGCTGCCCGTGCCTACCGTTGCGGCAGTCCCGTTGCAGTCACAATCGCGAACTCCACAGGGCGCATTGATCCCGTCAAACTCAAGCAGGCGATCCTGCGCCATCCGATCAAAACGACTCTGGCGTTTGCATATCTGCCCTGTGTTCCGTCTCTGGGCTGACATTGAACCCAACACATGATCCCATTATCCCGTAAGCCACCGGGATTACCGGATCTCTTCACTTTTTCATCTCATAAGCGCAGGTTGATCGACTTGTGCTTATGAGGTTATCTCAGCATCCGCTGAAACTTCATATCTGCTCATCCAACAACACTTTTCACGTATTTTCGAGTCGCAACAGCTCCTATTTTCATCATCGTTGTTTCTTCGCTCACTCGAAAGAGTCTCCATCGGCATAGTCTCTATCATCTAAGGGTTAACCCCCCCCTGCAAGGCATTTTTTCATCATAATTTCTGTGTCCCTCCAATGGGATCTTGATCACTTGAAGACTAGCAATCGAATCTTCGGAGAAAGTAATGAATAAAACCTTTAAAGTCGTTTTCAACAAAGTTCGCGGAACTTTGACAGTTGTAAACGAATGCACAAAATCTGTTCAAGCCAAAGGTGCCAAGTCAATCATTGTTGCCGCTGCGCTCGGTATTACCGCGTTTAGCTCAGCAATGGCATGGGAAGTCCACGAAGACATTACCAACAAAGAGTTAGATACTGGCACAGTCGAAATTGACAGTGGGTATCACTCAACTGGTGAAAAATTTGTCCTATCAGGAGATGCCCTGCTTAAATTAGATAAAGCAGCAATTGGTTGGGACTTGCAAACTAGACCTGAAGATACAAGTGAGATTCAAAGCGTTATTCAGCTAAATGGAGGCAATGCAGTTTTATCCAATGCTTCCAGCTTGCACGGATGGGATCTTGCTATCGCTGGTTCAACTATTGATATTGACGGTTCCGTTAACACCACTGGCACTGGTCACTCCAATATGGGAAGTTACGGCAGCTTGATGATGAGCTCTGGAACTGTGAACATTACTGACGGAGGTTATCTTTGGTTTTGTACAGATTTTTCCGATGATAATGTTGCTACCTTCCAAGGCGGATCAATTAATTTGATGGGTGGGCATCTATACAGTGGCGACTCTGATGATGCAGATGAAATCCATCTGTCTGGAACAGACATCAGCGTCACAGTCAGCAGTACAGGAGCCTCAATCTCTTCTATTGAAGCAACTCACGTTTATCAGACTGCAGGCTCAGTGAAGATTTCTGAAGGTGCAACGCTTGTTTACGAAAATGTTTTTACAGGTGATACTTCGGAAATCCCCGTCAACTACCAGTTGTCTGGTGGCTCGATCAACAACGAAGGCACGCTTCAATTTAATAATGACCTAGTCATTGATGGCGGCACGCTCACTAACACTGGCCACTTAACAGCTACTTCCGTAAACATTGAAAACGGCGGCATTCTTGAAACCACCGCTTTCTTAACGGAAGATGGACTCAATTCCGGAGAAAACAGCACGGGCACGTTTACTGTCGGTTCCCTGACCCTCAACGAAGGCGGCACCCTGAAACTGACAACTCTCAACTCCTATGTAGGTGAGGGAAAGGCTGAAACGCATGCCGACAACAACCGTTGGCTGATTCAGTACACCGTCAATCTCAACGGCGGTACAGTCGTCGACGCCTCCGGCAATGCTCTTAGCCACATTAAAGTTGGCACTGCTTCGAACCACGGTACTCTGAACATTAGCGGCAACTATTCCTTTGATTCTGTTGAAACCGGCCGAGCTGGCTCCATCACCATGGAAGACGGTACGCTTTCCATCGGCAGTCTGGCTTTGAGCGGCACTTTTACACAGAATGGGGGCATCGTCACTGTCGGTACGCTGACCCAAAATCCGAATACGGATGGCAGTTATACCCTCGCAGACGGTACGCTCAAGACGGATATTTCCAATATTTTCAGCAAGTCTGAAGAAGGCAACTGGAATTGGGCAACCGCAAATGATGTCTTGACTGCTAACGGCGGTGTTTTGGAATTGACCGGCATCGGATCCTACACATTGGATCAATATAAGACTGCGTCCGAAGCAATAAGCGGAAGTCAGCTTGTATTCGACGGAGTTCTGAGTGACGCCGGTGAACATACGCTTACAGACATGGTCGGCAACGCAGGCATCGGTGACACCATTATGGTTCCAGACAAAGCTGGTGAAGACACTGAGCTTACATCCGCCGTTGGCGTCGGTGCCCTTGGCGTACAGAATGACGCCACAACCGTAAAGGTGACCGGTGCACAGCTTACGCTTAACGGCATCAATGGCGGCAACGTGATTTCCCAAAATCTTGAAACCTTATCGGTTGAGAAGCTGCAGCTTG
>DXSO01000168.1:917-3699 GCA_019410445.1 Sutterella sp. | reverse complement strand
AGGTAAAGGTTTGAGACGAGTGCCAATGCTGCAAAATTGCGTTTTTTTGCAATTAGGGTAATTGGGGTGCCATGAAAAAAGACTCAGAAGGTGTGAAATTGCTCAATAACATCGGGTTTTGCTTTTGAGAGGGTAAAGGTTCGGTGTTATCTTTGCCTTCTCCCTGCAGGCTGCAGCAAAGAAGTCTAGAAGTTCGCGTATTGCCCCATTTTTTAATGAATTTTGTCTGTTTCAGTTTTGAATAGGCTCAAAAAGGCCATGCTCCATCTCCGAGTGCAAAGGTTAAGAGCATGGCAAATAAGTGGGAAATTCATCAGATGCAATGGCATATCTAATGACGTTTCATGTAGGTATGCAGAAAGAAGTCTGTAAATTATGAGAATGTGAAAAAATTGCTCTAGAGCAAATTGTTTAGAGGGAATCTTTTCTGACTACCCAGTCAGAGAGACAGAACGTCCCCCATTCTTCCATGACAAAACGGCGTTCGTTTTCTAATGTTGAGCGGTTGTAGGCGCCACCGTAATCGTCTTTCAGTCTATGAGCCATACAGAGTTCGACGGCATCATCATCTAGAAGCTTACGGTTGTTTCCGCTTCGAGCCCATGTTTTAAATCCAGCTCGAGCAGTGCCATGTTGAGTTGCGATGCAAATTTTTCCGAGCTTTTTGGTTAGCACTGGATCAATCCATCCTATGCCGTCCTCCGCAAGACGTCTCTCATGCATATCTTTGAAGACTTTTCCCATGGCGGCGTCAGAAAGGGGCTGCAACTTCAAAGGTGACGGGAAGATAAGGTCAAGTCCTTTAATACGAGGAACCAATTTAAGAATTTGGAGAGCAGCTTCCGAGAGAAATACCGTGTGCGCACCACTTTTTTTTGTTTTGATGTTTTCCTGAGGTATGGTGAGCGTTCTGGCTTTGAAGTCGATGTCTGACCATTTTACGAGACGAACCATCTTGGATCGCAAAACGGTGACAATTGAGAAAGCTGTCATTAACTGAGAAATTTTTCCAGCTTCAAGAATTTCTTTGATGAAACGAGGAATTTCATGAAAGTCAAGAGCAGGCAAGTTCTCCGGTTGCTTGCGGTTAATTTGGTGAGGTTCCAGTAAAACCCCAAGTACGCCGTTCAGGTCAGCGGGATTTTCTCCACCGCACCATCCACGAGCTTTGGCCCATCTGAAAATGTGGAAGACCAGACTACGGCAGTTTCGTCCAGTGTCTGTGGTGCTTTGCCAGAGCGGCTTGAGCATTTCATACACGTCAGCGGCTTTGAGTTCGCTGATAGGAATGCGACCGATGACGGGAGAAATGTGATTCTTAACGTAGGCTCGTGCAACGCTCTCGCCACGAACATTGTTTTTCCAATATCCGGCCCGGTCTCGTTCGGTGATGAATTGATCTGCACAGTAATCCACCGTTCTTAAAGCGGTTTGTCTGCGATATTCTTCCTCGGCCTTTTTCCTCATGCGTTCTGCGGCCTTGGCACGTTTTTCTTCCCGAGGATCGCCGCCATTCATAACAAGTTTTCTTGTTTCGGCCGCAATTTCGCGTGCTTTGGCAAGGCTGATGGTCTTGGCGGATCCAAGACCAATCATGGCTCGTTCTCCAGTATCCTTAACCGAAAACCTGAAAACATAGGAGCGTGTCAGCGTTTTTGGTTTGATACACAAGTAGAGTCCAGAAACGCCGCCTAAAGCGTGTAATCCGGGTTTGGTGAGCTTTGCAACTTCGAGAACAGTTAGTGTTTTTGTACTTCTGGGCATAAAGAAAAACTAATGCTTTCCTAGTAATCATTAACAGAATTATGCTCGAAGTTCTACCATCAGTTATACCAAAAAAAGCACGGCTGTAGACGGATTTCAGTGGACGAAGGTGGAGGGTGTTGCGAGGGTAAGTGCTTGAAAACACTGGAGAAAATAAAAAATCCGCAGACGATAACACACATCTACGGATCTTCAAATGGTGGAGATGAGGGGGATCGAACCCCTGACCTCTGCATTGCGAACGCAGCGCTCTCCCAGCTGAGCTACACCCCCAAATTGTCAACACAAGCTAGCGCTCGTGAGGGTTGCATTATGCCCGAGCCGCTTTGCGTTTGCAAGAAGCGCACGAAGGACATTCTCGCGCACTTCCTGCATCAAATGGCTTTAGGCAAGCGCCTGTTCGACGAATTCTTTAAACGGCGCAATGCTCTTGGGTTCGATCAAAGTGGAGACAGGTTTGCCGTCTTTGAGCACGACGAACACGGGGATGTGACGGACATCAAATTTTTCTTTGATGCCGGGGTTGTTGTCAAAGTCGCAGCTCGCAAAGACGAGTTTGTCACCGTAGTCTTTGGCAAATTGCATGAAAAGAGGTTGCAGGCGACGGCAGTCAGGACACCATTGAGCGCCGATTGCCAGAAGGATCGGTTTTTGGCTTTCGGCCACGATGGAGTCAAAATTGGCATCCGTCACCATAGTGATGTTGGGCATGGTCTGCATTTGCGCTTCTCCTAAAAAGGCCTTGTGAAAAAATTGGTTGAGCTCAGTATATCCAACAAAATCACTCAAGAATTTCGTAGTAAAGGAAGCGAATTCTTTGCGAAATGTATATCTGAATTCGGTCATTGAAAAAGAGTGAAAAATCAGTGCTCATGAGTGTGTTCAAAGTGCGAAACACACAGGCTAACTCTTTATAATCGGCCGACTATGCGAAAAACCAAAAAACCCGCTATCGCCAGCGAATGGCGAGAAAACAAGAAGGCGCAGGAGCGCGCCGATCAGAAGGCCGCCAAAGAAC
>DXSO01000168.1:0-907 GCA_019410445.1 Sutterella sp. | reverse complement strand
TGCCGGTGGTTGGGTCGTTTGCCTGGCTTTGGCGGTGTTGTTTGCACTGTCATTGGCGACGTACTCGCCGGCCGATCCGGGCTTTTCCGTGACTGGAACTCAAAAGGCAGCCAATCTATGCGGGATTTTCGGCGCATGGGCTGCGGATTTTTCCTATTGGCTTGTCGGTCGCTCCGCCTGGTGGCTGGTGGCGGTGCTTGCCTTTGCAGGCGTGCAGATGGTGCGCGCCTTGTGGGCTCGAGCCAACACTCTGCAGTTTAGTTTGCGTCCGTGGTCGGCGCTCATCGGCTTTATTGTTCTCATGAGTGCCTCTGTCGGACTCGAAACACTGCAGTTTGGTTATGCCGGCCAGAAGCTTCCGTTGGGTGCGGGAGGTTTGTATGGTCAGTACGTGGCCTCTCAGGTGACGCCGTTTTTGGGCATCTGGGGGTCGACGTTGCTTTTTGTTTTGCTTTTGGCTTCGGGACTTGCCTTTGTTTTTGGTTTTTCGTGGTTTGATTTGGCGGAAAAAATCGGTCGGATTTTTGAGACGATTTTGAAATTCCTGACAATGCCGCGGTTTAAAACAAAGGAAGCATCGCAGGCTCAAGCGGACGCTGCCGTTGAAGCTGAAGAGGCGGCGACAGTCGCGGAAAGCACTCCGCCGACGGTCAAAGAGGTTAAGAAAAAGAGCATGGCGGTCGGGGCTCCCAAGCCCAAACGCACTAAAACGGCTGATAGTTCCGCGGGAGAAACCGCAAGGGCTCCGGATCTGGATATTTTGGACAGTCCTCCGCAGGAGCGACAGGGTATTACCGAGGAGATGGTTGAAAAAATCAGTCGTCTCATCGAAACGAAGCTCAAAACATACCGAATTGACGCCAATGTGGTGGGAGCCCAAGCCGGCCCCGTGATAACCTGTCTCTTA
>DXSO01000167.1 GCA_019410445.1 Sutterella sp. | reverse complement strand
GCCGAATTCATAGTCTGAGGTTTTCAAGTCAGCTGCAGACGAGCTTAGTGTTTGGCGTGTTCCTGCAGGTACTTGAACATCAGGGCGTTGTTGCCGGCACGGGTATGTCCGGCGCGGCCTCCGCGCAGCGGAAGCTGGCTTGCCCATTGATTGGCCGTGAAGTGATCGGCCTTGGGAGCGCCGTGGCAGGTCGAGCAGGCATCACCGAGACGCTGTTTGCCCTTTGCCCACAAAGCGTTGACGTCGGCAGTGAGCTTTTTGGCATCCACCCAGCCCTCGGCGCTTGCTCTGACCCATTCGTTGCCTTGAACGACTTGCTTGCCGGCTGCGGGATTGAGCTTGACGGCCTTTTCTTCATCGAAACTGGCGTATTCGATGCGTACGCCGGGAGCAGAGAAGATTTGACCGGGATACTCGGACAGAGCCCAGCCTTCAACTTTGACTTTAACCTTGTTGCCTTTTTTCTGAAGTACGCTCACGGGAGTGGCGATGGCAAGTTTGCCCAGATAGTCGGAGGCGACGGATCCGTTGAACTGGACCGAGGCACTCGTGTATTGGACGGGTGCGCCCATCGCGCTGCTTGAAATGGCAGCTGCGAGCGTTGCAGCGACAAGAATCTTTTTCATATGGAAATAACTCCTCTTGTTTAAGGCGTTTGAATCCAATCGCTCGATTGGAAACGATGATTACGCCGACAACAGATGTTTAAAGCAATTTCCGGCTCAGATCCGATGCGCAAAGAGGATTATTTCAAATTTTCTTGATTTCAAGTAAATCTCCTAGGAGATCGGCTGCTCGTCCTCTTGGCTAAACGCAAATCTCCTAGGAGGTGTTCGGTTTCATAATGCCCGCAGGTCAAATCAAGGGATCGAAAATAAAATTGAAATCGATCTCAGAAAATTAGGAGAATCAAAATGACTGACATGAGTCGTCGCAATCTTTTGAAGAGTTCAGCACTTTTCGGAGCTGCTGGTCTGGCTGGTTTTGCCGGCGCAGCTTCTGCGGCTACGACTGTTCCTTCCAAGTGGGACGAAACCTATGACGTGGTGATCATCGGTTCCGGTTTTGCGGGTTTGGCAGCCGCCATTGAAGCCAAGAAGGCTGGTGCAAGCACGATTGTTCTTGAGAAGATGCCGACGGCAGGCGGTAACTCCATCATCAACGGCGGTATTCTCAGCGCAACCGGCTGCCCGCAGCAGCTCAAGCACGGCATCAAGGATTCTCCCGAGCTGCTTGCCAAAGACATGCAGGTGGCAGGCCTGTTCATGAACCAGCCTGAGAAGGTCAAGCTTGTTGCCGAAAGCGCTCTGTCCAACTACGAATGGACGGTCAATGAACTCGGCGTGGAATGGAACCAGGACGCAATCGGTCAGGAAGGTGGTCACAGCGTTCCGCGTTATGTCTTTACGAAGAACGGTTCCGGTTCCGGCATTGTTTCCAAGGAACTTCAGAAGATCAAGGAACTCGGAGTTCCGCTGCGTCTGCGCTGCCTTGTTGAAACGATCATTCGCGATGACTCCGGCCGAGTGCTCGGTGTGAAGGTACGCAACGGCTATCGCTTCCCGCGCGCCAACACCGGCAAGGTCAAGTTTATCCGTGCAACCAAGGCGGTTATTCTCTGCTACGGCGGCTTCTCCAATGACGTCGAGTACCGCATGATGCAGGATCCGAAGCTCAACGAGAAGTTCACTTCGACCAATCAGCCCGGTGCTACTGCGGAATTGTGGCGTGAAACGGCCCGCATCGGCTGTGCGCAGGTTCAGAACGATTGGATCCAGTGCACGCCCTGGAACAGCCCGAAGGAAAAGGGCATGGGTATCGGCTGGACGTTCTCTCAGTCCGGTGCCGCCGAGTTTGGTCTGTGGGTTTCGACCTCGGGCAAGCGTTTCGTCAACGAACTGGCCAACCGCAAGATTCGTGCCGATGCGATTTTTGCAGAACAGGCCAATGGCTATCGTGCCGTAGCCATCTGTACGGAAAACAACCTGGGTGCCTACAAGACGGCTCGTCCCGGTACGCTCGAAAAACTGCTTGAAAACGGCATCGTCAAGAAGTACTCCTCGCTTGATGCCATTGCCGCCGATTTCAAGATCCCGGCTGCCGAACTCAAGAAGACCGTTGCCGAATTCAACAAGGCTGTTGAGACGAAGAAGGATCCGGCTTTCGGCCGCTACATCAACGCCGAGCAGAAGCCTCTGGTTCAGGGGCCCTGGTACGCCGCTGAAATGAGTCCGAAGGTTCACCACTGCATGGGCGGTCTGTACACCGACCTTGACTGCCGTGTGATTGATATTTCCACCAAGAAGCCGATTCCGGGTCTGTTTGCAGCCGGTGAAGCAACCTGCGGCGTGCACGGTGCCGTGCGTCTGGGCAGCTGCGCAATTCTCGACTGTCTGGTCAACGGCCGCATTGCCGGCAAGAAGGCTGCTGCCTCCTAAGCTCTTGAGCGTTAACTGAACTTAGTTTTTCTCTCCTGACTGGCCTGGGTGCGTTTTGACTCCAATGCACCCGGGCCGGCCAAAACCATGGATTTACGATGACAAAGAGTTATTTCTTAATTGCAGCCATCGCAGCGTGCATGAGCATGAGTGTTTCAGCCGCACAGTTCGGAGCCGACCGACATGTTGCCAAAGGCATTAGCTGCCAGATGTGCCATGGGCAAAACATGAATATGGCTGAACCCGAACTGCCGACGATCGATACCTGCTCGAAGTGCCACCCGGTATCGGCTTTGGTTGAAAAGACCAAGAACGTCAAGCCCCATAATCCGCATACGTCTCCGCACTATCAGGATCAGCTCGACTGCACGAACTGTCACTATATGCATGCGGAAACGGAAAATTTCTGCGATCAGTGTCACCAGTTCGGATTTAAGGTTCCTTAATCTGGGTCAGGTTACTTAACCCAAGTCATCTTCATTTTTCTCCCCAACTTTTTTCTCCTCAATTTTTGCCGGTGGCTGTAGGTTTCGGTCATCGGCACTTTTTTTGCCTGCGATGCGACCGAAGACCATCGCATCAATCAGTCCGCAGGAAGTCATTCGTGCCAGACCATGCAGTCCGCCGGTGACTTCGCCGGCAGCGTATAGACCTTCGATGGGACGGTCGTTGACAACGCTCAAAACCTGCGCATGTTCATTGACGGCAACGCCGCCTCCGCAGATAAGCACTTTGGGCAAAATGCGGCATACGTACCAAGGTGCTTCATTCATGACTTCATTGCTTGAGTCAAGCACACGCCCCATGCTGTCGGTTTTTTTGTTGTTTCGAATGTCTTGATTCAGACGCAGAATCGTGGACTGAAGAGAATGGAAAGGAATTGTCAGATTTTCGGCGAGTTCTTCGAGTGTTTCGTAGCGCTTCACCAAGCCGCGGGCAATGAGTTGTTCGACATTTTCAGCGGTGAAAATAACTGAGCGGGGATGACGGACGGCTCGTGCGTCTGCAATGGCCACGCAGTGATGTCCTTTGTTGACTTCATCCAGAACTGCGTTGGTTCGAACGGCATTTGAACCCAATTCGTTGACGAATCGTTTGCCGGTTTCCTGTACGATCCATACGCCTTGATAGGCGGCGCAATAGCGAGAGAACTGCCAGGCGGTTCCCCAGCCTTTTTCATCGGGACAACTCTCGGGCGTACAGTGAATGTATTCCATATGAACGAGCCAGGCGCTGAGGCGAGCACATTCGCGGATCATTTCGCTGGTACTTCCCGGCTGTGTCGTTGTGCCGACAACTTCAGACA
>DXSO01000166.1 GCA_019410445.1 Sutterella sp. | reverse complement strand
GCATTTCTTCAAGCTTCAGATGCAGATCCCACATGTTTTGCGGGGTCATGCTTGGAGAGGCGATATTGGAAAACTGAATGAATTCCAACGGAGCGATTTCTGCGAGAGCAGGAATCGCTGCGGCCAGATCTTCGCCGCTGCAGGCTGGGACAAGTCCGTCTTTTTCCGCGTCGTACTTCATGGCGATCGTTCCGCCAGTGGCGACGACCACGATCTTTTTGTCAATCATTTGCGATGCTCCTTGCAAAAAACGATTGAATACTAGACAGAAAATTCTTTGTTGTGCAGTTTAAAAAATTGGATGTCATCTAAGAAGGGCGACTGCTTTATTTTCTTATGAGATATGAATTCAGAAGAGGGGGCTGGTCACATCAGAAATGGCACGGAATTTCATAAACGGGTTCACCTATGAAAGCATCGTTGTCAATGCGCCTAAATTGGGGTGATGAAAGTCAATCAAAGGATTGGTAAGGTGCGGTAGGTTCGTCGTGACTGAAAAGGCAATGAGGGCTGATGTTTGGATCAAGGTTGCAGCATTGAGTAAATTGAGAGCAAGATGCAGTCATGATGTATAAGTTGGCGCGATGGTTCTATCGACGGCATGGAATCGCATTTTGAAGTTGATAATTTCTTTTCCAATCAATATAATGGCGCGTTCGACGTGCGTGTAAGCCGGCTGTAGGGTCGCTATGTACGCTTACGTCGCTGAATTTAAAGGATTTGTGCGTCAGGCTTCGATGCAAGGTCAGACGTGCCGATGCTTAAAACACAAAAAGTTAACTTTTAACCCACGTGGGGTATTAAAAAATGGCTGTCCAGCAAAATAAAAAATCGACCAGCAAGCGCGGCAATCACCGTGCTCACGACTTCCTCTCCAACCCGGCTACCGCCGTTGAACCCGGTACCGGTGAAGTGCACCGCCGTCACCACATCAGCCCGAACGGTTTCTACCGCGGCAAGAAGGTTGTGACGACCAAGCAGGACGCTGCCGAGGAGTAATCGTCGGTCGTCGATTTTTCTGACGGTTACCGCGAGGCACCGGCTCGAAAAGGGGAGGCTGAAGGGTCAAGCACCGCAGCCCAAACCCCATGTCTCGGTCAATGTCGGAGGCATCCGGCAGCCCAGGTAAGCCGCCCCGGCCTTGAGAGTCGCTGCAGCATTCTTTAAGGCGCCGCCGCTTCGAAGCGTTGCCGACGGAAAAATCTGAAACCAAGTGAAAAAGGAGATCGTCCTTAAGGACGATCTCCTTTTTTCGTGGCCGGCGTTTGGTAAGATCGTTGCCGCAAAGTGCCGCCCTCTGTTGTAATGCTCAAGATTTGAGCAGGGGGTTGATTGTGCACATAAAACGGATTGCGGTGACAGACCGCAACCGATTCCTAATTCAGGTAAACGAAAAAGATGACTGACTGCTCCAACCGCATCTATACCCGGGTTCTGACAACAGGTTCGACTCTGGCCGAGCGTGCGGTTTCAAATGATCAACTGGCCGCCGAGCTTGCCGAGCGCGGTGTTCAGACTAATGACGAATGGATTCGAACAAGAACCGGCATCGAGTGCAGACATATTGCCTCTGAGGCCGAGACAACTCTTTCGCTGGCTTTGAAGGCGACGCACGATGCGCTCGAGCGCGGTGCGATTGATCCGCAGACGATTGACCTCATCATTGTGGCGACGACGACTCCTGACGGTGTTTTTCCCTCAATGGCGTGCCGATTGCAGCATGCTCTGGGCATTAAGGGATGCGCGGCATTCGACGTACAGGCTGTCTGCGCCGGTTTTGTCTATGCAATGAGCGTGGCCGATGGGTTGATTCGCACAGGCGGCTACAAGCGCGCATTGGTTGTCGGTGCCGAAGTGCTGAGCCGACTTTTGGATTGGAATGACCGCAGTACGTTCGTGCTTTTCGGAGATGGCGCCGGGGCGGTTGTGATTGAGGCCAGTGAACGAGAAGGTATTTTGGCGCATCGCATGCATGCCGACGGCTCTTTTGGTGTGGATACGCTTTCCTGTGATGCCCGCATTGAGCAGGGATGCGTTGCCGGCAGTCCGTTCATTCGTATGAACGGCCGGCAGGTATTCAAGCTTGCCGTCAGTTCTCTGTCGGAGAGTTTTGTCGAAGTGTGCAATATGGCAGGCATCGAACCCGATAAAGTCGATGTCTGGGTGCCGCACCAGGCCAATATTCGCATCATCGAAATGATTGCCGAGAAGCTGGGCATTCCCAAGGAAAAAACAGTGGAAACGGTGCAGATGCACGGAAATACGTCGGCGGCAAGCGTACCGCTGGCTTTGGACTGGGCGGTCAAGCACGGACGCATTCGTGAGGGTGATACGGTGATGCTGCAGGGGGTCGGCGCCGGTATGACCTGGGGCAGCGTGCTTTTGAAGTGGTAACGAACAAACAGTTGGAGAGAAGAATTGAAATTAGCGTTTGTTTTTCCCGGACAAGGATCGCAAAAGGTCGGAATGGCCGACTGGGTTAAGGATTCGCCGGCGGCATCGGCTGTTATGCAGGCGGCCGATCAGGCTTTGGGTGAACCGATCAGTACTTTGATTGCCGAAGGTCCCGACACCGAGCTTAATCTGACCGTCAATACACAGCCGGCTTTGTTGGCCACGAGCTATGCCGTGTTTGCGGCTTGGCGTGAGGCCGGCGGAGCAATGCCCGAAGTGATGGCAGGCCACAGTCTTGGTGAATATACGGCTTTGACTGCAGCCGGCGTGTTTTCGGTTGAGGATGCCGTGCGGTTGGTGCGTTTTCGCGCCAATGCCATGCAGTCGGCGGTGCCTGTAGGCGTGGGCGGCATGGCGGCTATTTTGGGGCTTGCCGATGATGTTGTGACGGATATCTGCGCCAAAGCAGCGCAAAGTGATGCCGTCGAGGCCGTTAACTTTAATTGTCCGGGACAGGTGGTGATTGCCGGTCATAAGCAGGCCGTGGAGAGAGCCTGCGATATGGCTCTTGAAGCAGGAGCCAAGCGAGCGGTGGTTTTGGCGGTTTCTGCGCCTTTCCATAGTGCATTGCTTGAACCCGCCGCCAAAGAGTTGGCCGGGGAGCTTGCTCACACGGCGATGAAGGAGCCTGTTGTTGACGTGGTGGCAAACGTGGACGTGACGTGCCACAAGACGGTTGAAGAAATTCGCACCGCTTTGGCAAAACAGGCTGCCAGTCCCGTTTTGTGGACGGGCTGCGTCAAAAAGATGCAGGAAATGGGAGTGACGCATATTGTCGAGTGTGGTCCGGGTCGTGTGCTGGCCGGCTTGGTGCGTCGTATCGCTCCCGAGATTACGGTTGCTAACGTAAGTGATCTTGAAAGTATTCAGAAAGTCGTTGCGCAGCTCAACGCATAAACTGAGGAAAGGAAGAAGAAATGCAGAATTTTTTTACAGCTGACAGTTTTGCCGGCCGTGTTGCGCTGGTAACGGGAGCGACTCGAGGCATTGGTCAAGCCGTTGCATTGGCTCTCGCCGAATGCGGCGCTAAGGTGATCGGTACGGCAACCTCCGAAACCGGTGCTGCCAAAATAAGCGAAGCCTTGGGAGAGAAGGGGCGAGGCATTGTTCTTGATGTGACGGATGCCGAGGCAAGCAAGGCTGCTGTCGAAGCCATTGTTGCCGAGTTCGGCCGCATTGATATTCTGGTTAACAATGCCGGCATCACGCGCGATATGCTTGCGATGCGTTTGTCCGATGAGGCATGGGAAGCGGTGATTGAAACCAATCTCACGTCCGTTTTCCGTCTGACCCGTGCTGTTTTGCGT
>DXSO01000165.1 GCA_019410445.1 Sutterella sp. | reverse complement strand
AAGGTCAACACCGCTAATGCAGCTGTCATTCTGTTCATAGACCTACCTCCGTTTGAATGAATCTCGAAACCGAAATCGGCGGAAATCCGTCGTTCAATGACTCTTAAACATGGTGCCGCGAGCGTTTACCTAGGTGAATTGACATAAGTCATCGAGCCTGCAGACCTGCTTGAAAATTCAAAAACCCGCTTCGTGCAGCAGATTTCCTGCAAACACAAACGGCGCCCTTGATCTCTCAAGAACGCCGTACCCGACTCTTTACTTTCCTACGTTTTTATTTTGTCCACGGTTTTTCTGCGGCCGCATGCCGTCCTGCCAAGCGGCCAAAAACGATGCATTCGGCATTGTTGCAGGCGCCTTGGTAAACACTTCCCCAAATGGATCCCAACTCACCGGCACCGTAAAGTCTCGGAATCGGCTTTTCCTGCATATTGAGGATATGCCCCTGAGGATCCCGCTTCGGCCCGCCAAGAGTGTTGAGCAGTGAGGGCCACAGCTTGATGGCAAAGTACGGCCCCTTTTCGGCCAGAGGTTCGCTCACCACGAATGATTTTTTCTGAGGATCCTTGTAAATCGGTCGATCGAAAAGCGTGTCGCGGCCCGCAGCAATATCCGCATTCCACTGTTTGACCGTCTGAACGAGTCTTTGGGCGGGCACATTGATCTTTTCGGCTAATTCCTCGAGCGTATCGGCCTTGACGATCACTCCGTTTTTAAGCTCCTGAGAATTGTCCCGAGACCACGAATATCCTTCACGATTAATGCCGTAGCCGGAGATGGTGATTGTTGCCGGTCCCCGTTTGATGGCCTTTTCATCCATGATCTGATAACACGGAATCTGGGGATAACCGTAGGAAACCGGATCAAAACGCGTCACGACGTAGCCTCGGCAGTGCCCGTTGGTCGTGTACTCGTCGGCAAAACGCTTGCCCTGCGTATCGACCCAAATAAACGAAGGGGCAGTCGTGGAGACTTGCTGATTGGCCTTGCACCCCGGCAATTCCGTGCCAAGCTGGCAGGAGTAGCAGGTCATGTGCCAGAGTTTCGCTCCTACCGACTGACACATCCTAAGCCCATCTCCGGTATTGCCCGGATTGCCCAAAGCATGAATTTGAGTACCCATGGCATAGGTGCGCAGCGCTTCTTTGTCGTACTCGAAACCACCCGTTGTCAGCACCACTGCTCGACTGGCTCGAATGTTGATCTCTTTGCCATTATGACTGGCAACGACACCCACAACTTCCTTGTCCCGGCAGATCAGCTGCAGCGCCGGAGTCTCAAGCATCACCTCGATGCCGCGCTTTTCTTCGACTGCATAACGATACAGATCAAAAAGAAGATCTCCGGAGCGTTTTCCCTTGCCCTTCACCTTCCATTTTTGAATGGACTCCCATCCTTTGAACACACGGTAGTCTCCGCCCTTGCCATACATGGACAGTTCCGTACCCTCTCTGAGCCCCATCAGCCAATCCCGAGCAGTATCAATCTCCCTGCAAAACGCATCAAGCAGTGCCTCATCTCTTTCATTGTCAGCTGGTTCATACGTACTGCTCAGATAAGCTCTGGCCTCCTTGCCGCTCGTCGGAATCATGAAGCCGCCAGCCGAGACCGCCGTATTTCCTCCGCCTTGCTTCATCTTCTCGATCACCAGAACTTTGGCCCCGGCGTCATGCGCTTCAATAGCCGCGCACGCACCGGCTCCGCCGTAACCGACGACAAGCACATCCGTTTCCTTGTCCCATTTGAGCGATTCATTGAATTCTTTGGCATGAAGTCCAACCAAGGGTGCAGCCGCTGCAGCGGCGGCGGCACTCAACATTTGACGGCGCGAAACGTTCATAATGCATCTCCTTACAACAACCTTGACTCAACGACGTCAGTTGCTTGCAGTCGGGCGTCACGTCAAGATCTCCCGACACCGTCGCCTCAAAACACGGATGAGCCAAGACACGGTTTCAAAAGCCTTGCGTCAAGTTCACAACAAGACGGCTTCGGCATTTCAAAAGAATGGTGCTCTTGCCGTTTACCTAGGTGAATTGATCTGAATCAGCACGTTCAAAGCCAAATAAAAAAGGCAGCTTTTCAGCCGCCAATAAATCGATGCGTATCTCGAGCACTTTTTTAACAAACGCCTGACGATCGAAATCATCAGGCGTTCTTGCCAAAGCGGTTTTTATCGTGCCGAAAAGTCACGCGTTTAAGAACCGCTCCCGATCAGTGACCATCGTCCTCAAGCAGCGGATTGCCGCCCATATCCTCACGAAGCTGATAAGTGTCGTACAGAATGGTCTCACGAACGATTCGGTTGTTTTCATCAAATTCAAACACGTCGCAGACTTCAAAGGTCGTGCTGCGACCGTCCTTCACGGCCCAGTGATACGTAAAGTGCTTGACCATCACGGGCTTGTCTTCGCAGCTCATCAACGTGTTGTGGGCTTTTTGCCAGGAAGCGCTCAAATCGGAAAGTCGGCACATCTTTTCGAAAAACAGTCGGGGATCAACCCAACCAAGCAGCGGCGAATAAACCTGCGCATCTTCGGAAAACAGCGCGCACAATCCGTCAAGATCACAGTTTGCCAAAGCCTGCATGTAACGGCCGATCACTTCTTCATACACTTCACGCTGAGCCACTTTTATCTCCTTAAATCAACATTGACCGACTGGTGTCGATTCGTTGATGTTACTCCACGACACCTTAAGCAAACATCCGCTTTATGTCTTTTCCCATAAATGTTTTCGCAGTACGTCGTCTTCGTTAACGGCAAACGCGCAATCAGCCTTCCTTGGCAAGCTCAAGAATTGCAAGCATTTCCTCTGTGGAATGCACCCCAAGTTTTTTGGCTGCCGAAGCGCGGTGCGCATCGGCTGTTCGAGCACTGATGCCAAGTCTTTCTCCTATCAGCGTGCTCGAAAGTCCCAGCTTCACGAGCGCCAGAATATCCAGCTCTCGTCGAGACAGTTTGGCGGCTCTGTCGAAAGCCTGCTGCGGAGTCATAAATCCCAAAGGATCACTTTGCTGAAGCGAAAGTCTGCAAGCCTTTTCCACTGAACTCACAATACGAGCTGAGTCACAGGATTTCTGCAGAAAATTCACGGCCCCTTCCTGAATCGTCATCACGGCCGTATCAATATCGCCATGAGCCGATAAGAAAATAATCGGTACCCGAACTCCGATTTGCTTGAGCTTTTCCTGCAGCTGAAGCCCGCTCATCCCCGGCATTCGAATATCCAGAAGAACGCAGCCGGGCTTCGAGTACGTATCCGCTCTCAAAAACGCATCTGCGCTGTCATACGTTGCCGTTGTCCACCCTCTGTAGGTTAGAAAGGTGTTGATTGCATCAACAAAGTCCGCTTCATCGTCGACGATGCGCACCAGAGATTTTTTCTGAACTTGCTGCAATGAAATCATCCCTTGACCTTCCATGAAAAAAACACCTCCGCACAAAGTCCGTGACTGCCGTTGAGATCCAACTTCAACTCGGCTTTGTGCTGCTCGACAATCCCCCGAACGATCAAAAGACCCAGTCCCAGACCGTCGGCCTTCGTGCTTTCTCGAAATGACCCCGTCATTTTCTCGAGTTGCTCTCGACTAGAAAGGGGACCTGTATCGGCTATCCGAAGAAATGCGCCTTTGTCACACCATCCGACGCCGACTTCTATGTGGGCCGATTCCATATTCAAGCATGCTTCGCAGGCATTTCTGAGCAAATTGAGAATAAGAATTTCGATTTGAAGCTCATCACCGTAGATTTTCACCCCGGGCT
>DXSO01000164.1 GCA_019410445.1 Sutterella sp. | reverse complement strand
ACGGCCTCACGAGTCTCATGATCATCGGACGGCTGCGCGTCACCGGTCTGTGGAATACGTCGGTCCTTTCGGGAAGTCTGGTGTCACTTCTTTTGCGCGGCGTCCCTTATGCGCTCATTTATACGACGGTGGTGACGACCGCCATATCGGTCCTCACCACATTCGGGCAGCTGAGGTTCGCCGGCAGTATTTGGCAGTTTGTGCCGGTCCTCTTTTTGGGCGCCATGGCTAATACTTGGGTGGCCTATCTGCTCTCCTGGAACTGCAAAAATCCGGGCGAAGGCGCCGGGCGCATGATCTTTCTCGTGCCGGTCGGTTTTATCCTCGGCGGCGCCACCATGGCTGTCGGCTTTCTGCACGGATGGGTAAAGTTCGCCTCTTTCGGCATTCCGCTCGTCTGGATCTTCAATTTCTGGCGCGACATTGGCCTGCGGGGCATTGACTGGGCGGGTATGGCGGATTTATGGGGCTGCTTCTTCGGGTACCTCACCTTCATTGCGCTCTTGGTCGGCATTCGTTTTTGGCGTGAGGAGGTCAAAATGATGGCCGACAGGAAGGACGCTTGGGAGACCCTGCGCGACGTGGAAAACGCATCGGCGGAGCTCGATCAGTTTCCGGATCCGGATGGCCGACGCGGTGAACCCATTTTCCCCGAAGTTGTTCGACGAAACACCTCCGATCTGCTTCAGTGAAGATGCGGCTATGTTCATTTCGTTGCGGTCCCTTCATTGCTCCGCAGCACACCTGCTTTTATGAAAGGATCTTCAGGAATGTTGTGCAAAATATCGAGTTAACCCTCATACGGAAAAAACTCTTAAAAGTTTCCAAAATTGAAACTAAAAATTTCTCAAAATAACCAAATTAATCAAGCCCGATCATAGACTCGCTGTAACAAAAAAAGGTTGAGTGCCACATGTACATCACCCCGAAATACATGCACTCGATCAATAGGAGCGACAACTATGACCCCCGCCACACTTTTCCGGACCGTTCTGTTTGGAGTATTCATTACAAACGCAGCCTGTGCCGCACCGGATCCTGACACGTACAAGGCTCGCGATTGGAGCAAGCAATATCCGCTTGAGTACTATTCCTCACTTGGCAGCGCCGATGATCTTGACGACCTTGGCGATCCTAACTTCGGCTACGGGCACGGCTCTCAGGCGAAATACATGATCAAGTCGATCGAAAAGGCCAACAAAAGCGGCGGTCTCAACGCGACTTGTTTTTCCTGCAAGACAGCACGCTTTAACGATATGTACACCGTCTATGGCGACGAAGTTTTCTCCGGTCAAAAGTCGACGAAGTACAGTGCGATGCTCAGTCCGCTTGACTTCTGGAGCTGCGAGACCTGCCATGCAGATATGACCAAGCCTGCCGCTACAGCGGGCGCACAACTCATCACGACGAAGATCTTTGGCAAAGAACTCTTTAACAAGCTTCCGCCCAAGAGTGCGGTCTGTGCCCAGTGCCATAACAATCTTGCTCCGTGGTCTGACTCGCGCATTATTCCTTCCGTGATTGCCATTAAAGAGAAGAAGACCGCCTACCGTTACGGTTGGGAGCCGGAAGGACTCATCAAGGCTACTTTGGAAGATGCTCAGCCCGAAGGTGTCCGTTATCCGGAAGGAAAGACTTACGAGATGACGAAGTATGCTCACGCGAAGACGGACAAGAAACTCGGGATTTACCTGATCGCAAACGGCAACCATGCTGACGCAGAGGTCTACATGGACAGTGTGCATTACAAGCTGAACGTGGGTTGTGCTGACTGTCACATGCCGATAGTGGAAGACAAGACAGGAACGCGCTACCGCTCGCACGATTCCTCAAAATCGGTTCTGAACTCCAAGGCTTCCATGCAGTACTGTTTGGGCTGTCATACGAGCGACAAGGTAAAGACTGTCAAAGACATGGTTGCATACGTGCGTAACGCTCAGAAGAGTGTGGCTGAAAAGGACGCCGCCGTCGCGAAAAAGCAAGATGAAACATTTGACCTGCTCAAAGTCGCCATTGAGGGCAAAAAGCTTGACGAGAAGGCCATTAATGAGGCTAAGTTCAAGTACGCCGTTGCGGCCTACTACAAGGAATTTGTTTACGGAAACCGTGGTGCCACACCTGGCGAAAAGGTAGCTCACAACCCGGAAAAGAACCGCCGTTATCTCGAAAAGGCACTTTCTGTTCTTGACGAAGCCCAGACGATCCTGAAAAACTAACTCGGAAGGCGTTGAATTTGCTGGGGCCGCATCTCAAATCAGAGAGCGGCCTTGACAGTTTCAGGATTCACGCCGAAATGAGTAAGCCAGGTTGTCCAACGATCTGACTCTTCGTCTCTTAATGTCTCTCGGATGATCGCCATGAGGTCATTGATGACCGGATCGTTGTTATGCTTCATGTGGCAGCAGACATAGGTGTCGTTGGGCTTACGGTGCCAGCCGGGCAACACCGCAACCAGTTTTCCGGTTTTTATTTCCGGCAGCACTGTGCTGATGGATACATCGATCGAGATGGCGCGCCCGAGAAGCAGTAGGGATCGGCAGGTAGTGGTGTCCGCATAGATGATGCGGTCGCTGTCGGGCACAAAGTATGTTTCTTCACCATGCTGCAGACGTCTGGAAAAGCTGCGGTTTTCCGGATTGCGAATCGCAATCGTAAAGCGCTCGAGTTCGGTGATGTCTTGCGGCAGGCCGTATCTTGCGACAAAACTATGGCTTGCAAGCATGAGAAAGCCGTTGGTGCGGATGAAGTCCGCGCGCAGTGTCTGATTGTTCGGGAAAAAACCAAATTGTGCGATGTCTACGTCGCCAGCGAGGAGGCGCTCGTAGCCTTCATCGCCGAAAAATTCGAGTCTGAGCCCTGGACTAGCGGATGCGTAGTCAAGAAGTCGTTCAAGAATAGCGTCATTGCGGACATTGATCGGCAGACAGATCCGGATAATGCGCCCATGTACGGTTTCTCCCTTAGCCTCACTTTTGAGCGTTTGGATGATGCGCTGCGCTTCCACGTTGGCCTTAACCAGTTTTTGAGCAATGGGGACGAGACGTTCAAAATTGCGGGTGAGTGTCGCCGGCCGCGTCGTGCGGTCAAGCAGCTGCAGCTGCGTCTGTGTTTCAAATGCGGCGATGAGCTTTGATGCCGAGGAAAGACTCAGCCTGAGTTGCGCACTGGCCCGTGCTAGCGACTTTGTACGCTGACAGGCTATGAGAAGCTCCCAAAAAAGCTGTTTATCAAACTGTGTCATAGTTGAGAAGACAGGAGAACCGGCTGAGGTAGGAGTTTGGCTGACGCTGCGGAGTCAAGAATGTCAACCGGTCACTGGAAAGAATAGACCGTAACGCAGAAGTTAGGTTCATTATTGCGGCAGCGTTCCTGTCTGACTGGGTATCAAGCGGTCCTGCACCGTCGAAGCGACGAGTATTCTCGTTTCTCCATACAACTTAAGGATATCTACGTGGCGTAACGGAGCAGGGCTATAGATTCTCGCATTGTTGTGTTTGACGGTGTTACGTCAGGTGCCTGTTATAGGATCGCCTGTTGGGTGGCAGGCAGGATATTTATCACTGAGTGCACCTGATCCAGTGTGAACATTGAATTGTCTCCTTGTTTTCGTTCGCCTTCGACCAAAGGGAAATGCTTTGCGCATGTGAGGGGCGTTGGCGTTCCACCACGGGCCGCGTCCATTGACGGACGATTTCCATGCTAGTTCGCTTGGCAGTCCTCTGCGTCTCAGCTCTCGTTCCCGAGTTGTGGGACGCTTCCATGCCCGCCAGACCAGTTTGCGCAGATGCCGGCGAATGTGAAT
>DXSO01000163.1 GCA_019410445.1 Sutterella sp. | reverse complement strand
GATGCTGGCGGCTGATTCGGATCTGAAGACGACGCAGAGTACTCATTTCGTAAACTTTCTCGG
Organism: Sutterella sp.; assembly: GCA_019410445.1. GTDB lineage: Bacteria > Pseudomonadota > Gammaproteobacteria > Burkholderiales > Burkholderiaceae_F > Duodenibacillus. The sequence goes on along the minus strand of DXSO01000163.1, from coordinate 3,774 downwards.
TCTTATCAATTCAGGCAGCGAGGCTCAGGAACGCCGACTGGCGCAAATGAATGAGACGGTTCAAAACGCAATGAACACGGTACGAGCCTCGCTTAATACGGAGCTCAGTGCCATTCGCCAGGCCAATGACAGGGCGCTTGAGTCAATGCGCAATACCGTGGACGAGAAACTGTCCTCGACACTCAATACTCGCCTGAGTGAATCATTTAAAACCGTCGAGGGGCAGCTGATGGAAGTGCATCGCGGCTTGGGTGAAATGCGGCGTATGGCACAAAACGTGGACGGATTGCGGCGCGTGCTGACAAATGTCAAAACTCGAGGTACTTTCGGAGAAGTGCAGTTGGCGATGATTTTGGCGGATTTGCTCACTCCTGATCAGTACGATACCAACATTGCCACGCGACCGGGTTCAAGAGAGCGCGTGGAATTTGCCGTGAGACTGCCGGGCGTGCAAGCCGGCACGCACGTACTGCTGCCTATTGACGCGAAGTTTCCCACCGAGGATTACGAAAGACTTGTCAGCGCAAGTGAAGCGGCAGATGCGGAGATGGAGACTGCGGCACGAAAAGCCCTGCAGACACGCATTCTTGTCGAAGCGCAGAAAATCAGAGACAAGTACGTTGAAGTGCCGTATACAACGGAATTTGCAGTCATGTATTTGCCTGCGGAAAGTCTTTGGAGTGAAGTGCTGCGCATCAGCGGATTGGTGGAGCGCGTGCAACGCGAATGTCATGTCACGATCGTGGGCCCAACTGTATTGGCAGCCTTTCTCAATAGTCTGCAGATGGGCTTTCGGACTCTTGCAATTGAGCAGAAAAGTGCGGAAGTTTGGCGTCTTCTCGGAGAAGTCAAAGCAGAATTCGGACGCTTTGCCGACAGCGTCGGCAGTATGGAAAAGCGCATTGATTCGGTTAAAAGTGCAATTTCGGCCATGCGTACTCGTACCAATGTGATGGAGCGAAAACTCAAAAGCATCGAGACGGCCGAGGTGTCCGGAGAAGGTAAGTCGTGTTTGGGCACTGAAGACGGTACGGCAGACGCAAACAGCTAAAATAAACCTCTTTTTCGAGATTCGTGTTGATTGACTGAGTTGCTTAGAGCGTTCCCATGGCCAAGAAAAAAGATAAATCCGAGCTGATAGACGATCTGTTTGCCGATCTTGACGCCAAACAAGAAGCTGCGGTGTCGGCAGATGAGCAAGCGAAGAGTTCACAGACCTCAGAGATACTTTCCAATGACAAGCAGGAGGCGTCTGCTGATTCAGGAGAACCGTTAAACGAGGCCGTTAGCGGGTCTGAGTCTTTAGAAGTTTCGGCAGACGAAACGCAGACACATGACGTCGGAGACGGAGTGGAATGTTCTGTAGAGAGCGACGAAGTCGATGCAAATAAGCAGTCAGCTCGAGTCAATGCGGGCAAGCACAAGATACCGAGCATTCTTTGTGACGAGACTCCGGCCGAGAACAATGGAGAGCTGACTCTGGCTCGATATGCGGCAAGTGCTTATCTTGAATATGCGCTTTCCGTTGTTAAAAGCCGTGCGCTTCCGGATATTTTTGACGGTATGAAGCCGGTGCAGCGCCGTATTCTCTACGCAATGGATCGCATGCGGCTCAATCCGCCGGCCAAGGCGGTCAAGTGCGCTCGCGTTGTCGGCGACGTGCTTGGTAAGTATCACCCTCACGGCGATCAGGCAGCCTATGACGCGATGGTGCGCATGGCGCAGGATTTCAGTCTGCGCTATCCCCTTGTTGACGGAGAAGGAAATTTTGGCTCCCGGGACGGAGACGGTCCGGCCGCCATGCGTTATACCGAAGCTCGTCTGACGAAAATTTCAGAATTGGTGCTCTCCGAACTTGACAGTGACGACGTGAAGTTCGTGCCCAATTACGACGGTTCCTTCAAGGAGCCCGTGCAGTTGCCTGCCAAACTGCCGTTTGTTCTTTTAAACGGCGCAAGCGGCATTGCCGTGGGCATGGCCACCGAGATTCCTTCCCACAACCTCAATGAAGTTGCTCAGGCCGTTTTGCTGCTTTTGAAGAATCCTCAGGCATCTCTTGATGAGATTCTTTCCGTTATGCCTGGTCCGGATTACCCTGGCGGCGGACGCATCATTTCCAGTCCGTCGGAAATCCGCCAGACGTACGCCGTCGGCCGCGGCAGCCTGCGCGTACGGGCTTGTTATCACTTTGAAGAGCTTCAGCGTGGTCAGTGGCAGTTGGTAGTTGATGAGCTGCCGCCTGCGGCCAACGCAGAGATGGTTCTTTCTCAGATTGAGGAAATCACGAATCCTAAACCGAAAGCCGGTAAAAAAACGATTTCCTCGGAGCAGGCAAACAATAAAACGGCCATGCTTTCCGTGCTCGACAGTGTGCGCAACGAGTGCGACAAGGATACGAAGGTTCGATTGGTTTTCGAGCCCAAGAGTTCCAAAGTTGACCGCGACTTTTTCGTTCAGATGCTTTTGAGCCAGACCAGTCTGGAGTGCAACGCACCCATGAATTTGGTGATGATCGGCAACGATGGAAGACCTGCTCAGAAAGATCTGCGGCAAATTTTGTCCGAATGGGTGCAGGCTCGACTGCAGACCGTGCGCCGTCGTACGCAGGCTCGCTTGGATAAGGTCAATGCCCGTCTGCACATTCTGCAGGGACGAGTCAAAGCGATCGGCAACATTGATCGCGTCATCGAGATCGTGCGTTTTGAGGATAAGCCTAAGGAAGTGCTCATGGCTGAGTTCGCTCTAACCGAACTTCAAGCTGAGGACATCCTCGAGCTTCGCCTGCGGCAGCTCGCCAAGCTCGAATTTGAGCGTGTTGAGGAAGAGATGAACAAGCTCAATGCCGAGCGCGAAACACTCGAAAAGATTCTGGCAGACGAAAAGACGCTTAAAAACGTTGTGGCCCGAGAAACGAAGGAAGCGGCCAAACTCTACGGTGACGCTCGTCGCACCACGATTGAGGAAGCCAAGAAGGCCAATGCGGAACCTGTGCAGATTTCCGAGGCGGTGACGGTGGTGATTTCTGAGAAAGGATACGTACGCTGCCGCACCGGACACGGTCACGACGTGCGGCTTATGAGCTACAAGCAGGGGGATGCCTATGCCTGGTCCGTTGAGTGCGAGAGTGTGGATACGCTTATCGTCTGCGGCAGCAATGGACGCACGTACTCCGTGCCCGTATCCCAGCTGCCGTCTGCCCGCGGTGAAGGATTGCCGCTGACAAGTTTTATCGAACTTGAGTCCGGCAGTGAAATCGTGGGCTATCTGGCCGGTCCCGATGATATGCGCGTCATGTTGTACACGACAGAAGGTTTCGGTTTGGCATGTACGCTTAAAAATCTCGTGGCTCGAGTTCGTTCGGGCAAGGCCTTCATGAGTGTTGGACAGGAAGCTCGTTTGTGTCCGCCGTTGGTTTTGCCCAACAATGCTCAGTATGTTGCCTGCATGGCTCAGGACGGTCGTTTGCTTGTATTTGAGCTTGAGGAGCTCAGAACACTTTCGGGCGGCGGCAAGGGAGTGACGCTCATGGGCGGCATTGATTTGTTCTGCAGTTTCAATCAGGCTTGCGCACTGCAGCACGCAGACAGTCTCGAAGTCAGAGGCGCCACCAAGAGTACTTCACAGGAACGCAGCAAGCTGCTTCGTCCCGCGGAATGGCATATGTTTATTGCCCACCGCGCCCGCAAAGGCAAGGTGGTGCCGTGCCGTTTTGAGCCGCAGGGGATTGCGGTCGCGGCTGCTGAGCCGGTTTTGCAAGCCGGGTCGGAGCAGGCA
>DXSO01000162.1 GCA_019410445.1 Sutterella sp. | reverse complement strand
GATATGTGCCGGCTTCCCATTTGGGCTCATCAAGTTCAAGTGTCAGACCGGCGGCTTTCCATGCGGCGATGCCGCCGTTGAGGACGCGAACGTTGGCAAAACCGACCCAGCGCAGCGTAAACCACAAACGGGCGGCAAAGGTGCAGTCGCCGTCATCGTATACGACTACGGTGGATTCAGGACACAAACCCAGTCGGCGCATATTGACGCAGAATCGTCCGGAATCCGGCAAAGGAGTGCGTCCGTTGCTGCCGGAGCGTACACCGGCGACGTCGGTTTTGAGATCAGCAAAACGCGCACCGGGGATATGCCCAGCATCGTAGGATTGTCGTCCGTAGGCGGCGTCATTGAGGCTGTAGCGCACATCAAGCAGTACGAGCTTGGGATCGGAAAGAAGAGCGTTGAGCTCATCGACGCTGATGAGTTGGGAGACGGACATGTGTTTGATTTCCCTAAAAATAAAATAACGAAATGACAGTAATTCCTATTTGGAAGCGCTTCGTTTGGTCAAAAAGCTTGCTGAGGCTCCCGCAAAAATAATGATAGCGATACCCAGAGCGCTTTGAAGCGGCAATGGGTCGCCGAAAATGAGTACTCCCATGACGACGGCAAAAATGATGGCTGAAAACGAAAGAATGGAGCTCAGCAAGAGATTTCCTGTTCCATAGCTCTTGGTAAGAGCAATTTGTGCAAGTGTGGCTGAGATGCCTGCAGTCAGAATACACAAGACGCTTTTTACGGAATAGACATCAGGCTGCTCCAACAGCAGATGCGTTACAGCACCGAAAATAAGGTTGAAAACGCTGAAATAAAAGACAACACGCCAGTCAGGTTCATTGAGTTTGGTGAGCTCTCGAATTTGCATGTAGGCAATGGCCGAAAGAAGCCCCGAGCTAAGGCCTATCAGAGCGGGGAACATGTCGCCGGCGTTGAATTCGGGCTGCAGAACTTCAACAACACCGGCAAAGCCGATGATGGTGGCAATGACAAGCGGCCATTGAACGGAACGTCTGCCGAGAAGAGCTGCACCTACGACAAACGCAGCGATGAAAAGCGGACTGGTGTAGTTGAGTGTCATGCCGGTCGAAAGCGGCAGATACGTCACGGAGTACAGCCACATGCCGAGGGCAAGAGTGCCGATTCCGCTTCGTTTGACGTGTGCAGGAAAGCAAGGCGTTTTAAGCGAATGTCCGTTGAAGCGGGCCCAGAGAAAGATTGACGCGCAACCGAAAACACCGCGCCAGAAGATCATGGAAAACGACCCGATTTCCGGAGCGGCCATTTTGACGCTGGCGGCCATGACTGCAAAGAGAAAGGATGCAACAAGCATCCAAAAGGAAGCCATAGGTTTTGTGGGGATAAAAAACAATCGCGGACTCAACTATAACCAAATTGAACGATGCGGAATATTGCTGCGAGGACATATTGAGCGAGATTCGTGCATTTTGAGTGCAATCTCCGGGGCGGCATGCGCTATAGTCGCTTAAGTGACGTCGCGGACTGTGGTTTGACCTGTTCCTTTTATCTGTACGAAGGAGCTGTGCGACGGATTTTTGAAGGGAATGGATGCATGTTGAAAATCGGTTTTCTCGGCGGCGGAAACATGGCGCGCGCAATTGTGGCGGGTCTCGTATCAAGTGGCACGGATCCGAAGTTGATCACGGTTCTGGATCGACATCCTGAAAAATTGTCGGCTTTGCACGAACAGTTCGGCGTGCAAACGCAGATGACGCTCGGGGATTGGATTTCGGCACTTGATGTGGTTGTATTGGCAGTCAAACCGCAGGGACTCAAAGATTTTTGTGAACAGGCCGCATCTTATGTTTCACCTCAATCGACTGTACTTTCCATTGCAGCAGCGGTGCCTGCCGAGGCCATCAGACGTTGGATTCGCAACGATCATGTGGTGCGCGCCATGCCGAATACACCTTCGATGGTGAAAAAGGGTGTCACGGGTTTATTTGCGAGCGCTAGCGCTGATGATCAGGATCGTTGTCGTGCCCAGGCCGTCATGCAGACAGTGGGAACGATTGAGTGGCTAAGCGACGAGGCTCAGTTGCATTTGGTGACAGCAGGACCGGGATCGGGGCCGGCCTATGTATTCCTTTTTATGGAGGCGTTGGCAGATGCGCTGATCCAAGAAGGTCTGGATGCGGATAAGGCGAGAGAATTTGCACTGAGCACTGTGGAGGGAGCAGCTGCGTTGGCTCGTGTCAGCGGCGAGTCTTTCGAGGTTTTGAGGCGTAACGTTACGAGTAAGGGAGGAACAACGGCCAAAGCCATCGAAGCTTTTGAAGCGCGTGATTTGAGAGGTGCCGTACAGGCAGCCGTGAAGGCTTGTCGTAATCGCAGCGAAGAGATGAGTTCTCTTTTCTCCTAAGAAAAAGGGGCGCAGGAAGCGCCCCTTTTTTTGAGACTCAAAAAGCTAAATCCAATAAGCCTTTTGGTTTGTGGCCGAGAGTTTGCACACAAAGCGGGACTTGGGTCTCCGTCAGTCTGAGTGTGTCATGTACTTTTTGTGAATCAAAGGTCAGGCGCGCCAGACAGTTGATGTTGAGAGCGGCACAAGCCATGTAGACGGCCATAACTTTGGCTCCGGTATCCAATAACGGAGCATGTTCCATGACTTCATTGGACAACTTGGTGATGTTCTTTTTATTGATGAACTGAACAATTTGCATTGCCAAGTCGGTCATCAAACCTTGCGTTTTGGCTTGATCGTAAACATAAACCAAATGGACAGGAGCCTGTTTGACCATCGGTTGAAGCAGGCAAAAATCCTTGCGGCAGTCTTTTTCGTGTACGAAGGACAGAACATGACGCTCTGGTATCCAGCGCCATACTCCATTGGCTTTGACGACGTAAGTGTCGATCTCCCGCCAATTTAAGGTTGTCGGCGTTGTGCGTTGGCTTTCATTGTTTCCTTTTCCGTTAAGGCCGTCGGCGGCCCAGAGAATGCGCACAAGATCTTCATCGCAGATCGTGGCATCGGAAAATTCCAGAGCGGATCGACGGCGCATGAAAACGTCCTTAAGGGGCATATCCAAAGGACCGGGATCCGGAAGTAGACGCTCAGGAGCTTTTGCAGCTTCGTCGTTTTTTTTGCCCGTGAGGATTTCCTTGAGTTCTTCTATCTTTTTCATCTCATATTGTTGTTGAAAACTTTGTTGAGCACGCAACAGAACAAGAAACCGCCGTCAAGCAGCAAAGCCAACGGTCACGGCCATTTGCGGTTCGTATTGTTGGGCGGTTTGAGACATTGCTTGCAATACTGTCTGCGGATCAAAACTGGCGCGAGGGACGGCTGCAAGTCCCATGGCCGCACAGGCCAAAAGCGCGTTTTGCATCATGGCTCCTACATCTGCGGAACGGCAAATGTCACCGCGTCGCCCACTGGATAGCGGGGTATCTTTGTCGTGATTGACGGCCAGCATCAACGTAATCGGCGCCTGTTGGACAAAAGTCTGACCAATGGTGGTTGAGCCGCGTTGATCGCCTTCTGCAACTTGCGTCAAGCTATTGGCATCAGCATCGTAAAGCCAGACGCCTTGGTTATCGAAAACAAAACAATCAACTTCTCGGCAGTTCAGAGCCGAAGGTGCGGTGCGACGACCATCTGCAGAATTCCGACCCGCACATGCCCATAAAAGCGCGGAAAGAATACTCTCGTCAACGGGTTCTTCGGAAAATTCGCGGCAGCTTCGGCGTCGCCCCAAAACTTGTGCCAGCGGCATGGTGATCTCAATTGGCGCCGGCAATTTACGGATTGTTGACATATTGAAACCTCCGAATTCAAACGCTTGACGGCTCACTACTAAAAACACAGGCATCAGCCTAAAAAAATCGGTCAGCTGCGACAAGCGCGCTGACCGAGAATAGCTCATTTTTTGCTTTCGAGAATGCCGTTATCGAAACGACTTATTAACGTACATCCTCAAAAAGCGAAGCATACATGCTGTCTCTTATACACATCTGACGCTGC
>DXSO01000161.1 GCA_019410445.1 Sutterella sp. | reverse complement strand
TTTGCGCATTATATGCTTCTTTTTTCATTAATAGGCTGATTTACAAGAGTTTTTTCTGCCTTTTGCAAATCATCTGGTCGATTCATATTTTCAAACCAATGTTCATCCTCAAAATCAACCCATATCGCATGCATTGCTTCATTGAGCCAACGATGAACCGCATACTGTCCGCTCGAAAGCGCTTCTCTGACATCCTTCAGAGCATCCTTATTGATCAACATGAACACCGATTGCTCGCGCCCCTTTGTTCTGGCAGCGGCCACACGAGCCTCGGGATTGAGCAACAATCCTGCCGCCAGCCGTTGCACATAGTCTTTCGGCAAATACGGACTATCGCAGGGAGCAACCGCCATAAACTGCGTTTCGGCAATTTCCAATGCAGCCGCAATTCCTGCCAACGGCCCCGGAAATCCCTTGTCCAAATCTTTGACCAAACGGCATCCATAGCGCGCGTAGAGACCTTCATTTCGGTTCACACTAATGATTACCTGTCCGCACTGCTCCCTAAGCACTTCGAGAACATGCTCAACCAGCGGCTTTCCTCCCAAAGTTACTAATCCTTTGTCTTTTCCGCCCATGCGACTGCCTTGGCCTCCTGCAAGAATCAATCCAGTAATTTGACTCTTGTCGATTTTTTCTTTCTCATCTGAAAGCGTCGCCAGCTTCATGGGTTGCCTCTCGCTTAATTGGGGACTGTTCGTCATCGAATTTACCGCTACGTTGTTTTATGATCTTGCGATCAGGAATTCAAACTGCTCGCCTATCCAATCAATAGCGCAGGCAACTTTGAGTTCCCATTTCGATTGCTTTCACTGTCCATCGCTCACATGTCCACCGAATCTATCACAATCGCCCGTGCTCGCGAAATCATTCTTGAGACTGCCCCTGAGCCGAACCTCTCGAACGTCGTTTCACTCGATTCGGCCTGCGGATGCATCACCGCCGCTGCGGTATATGCCGCCAATCCACTTCCGACTTACACAAATTCCGCGATGGACGGCTACGCCTTTCGCTATGATGATTTGGCTGGAACACAGCGCGCTGTTCTGCCAATCGTAGGACACAGTTTCGCCGGCGCCCCTTGTACCGTGACTGACTTTGCCTCTGGTTCTTGTATTGAAATTGCAACCGGCGCTGCAGTTCCTGACGCTCTCGATACTGTCATTCCGTACGAAAAATGCGAAATCAACCCCAAAGAACATACCATTGCCTTTGACGTTTGTGATATTAAGCGCGCAGCCAATATTCGGTATGCTGGGGAGCAAATTCAACCAGGCGACATTCTCATCGAACAGGGAACTCGACTAACAACACGCCATATTGCCCTCATGGCTGCTGCTGGTGTAACTCAAATCAGGACCTTCTCTCCCATCCGCGTCGCAGTCATCACCACCGGCAGCGAGCTCGTTGAACCTGGAAAACCGCTTGGAAGCTATCAAACCTACAACAGCAACGCCATCATGCTCAAGCTCATGCTCCAGGCTGTTGGCTGTCAAGTTCAAACATCCGCTGCCACTGAAGACAACGATCAAGCCATTGCGAAAAAAATCACCGAAGCCCTCAAAGACAATGACCTTCTTCTTCTGACAGGCGGGGCTGGAAATGGAAGATTTGATCTCAGTCAGACGCAGCTCGGATCAATGGGATTGATGCAGCCCTGGTCGATCAATATGCGTCCGGGTCGCCCCATGCGTTTTGGCCAAATTCAAAGCAAACCTGTTTTTGTTCTGCCTGGAAATCCCGTAGCTGCATTTGTGACCTGCTTGGAATTTGTTTGTCCTGTACTGCACAAAATGCAAGGACTCTCTGCTCCATTCGGATTGCCTGAACATCCCGCCGTTTTGGCATGCGATATCCGAAAAAAAGCCGGCCGCGCCGAATTCATGCGCGGCCGGATTATCGGTTACGAAAATGCAATCCCTGTCGTCGAGCCGCTATCCAACCAAGGATCTGCGGATTTGATCATGCTCTCACAGGCCGATGTCATACTGTGCCTTGATCATGCCCCTGATCACTACTCCAAGGGAGAGATCGTGTCGGTTCAATCACTGCATCAAATCTGAGAACTTCCCAGTAACAAATAATTGAACCGACGCACGTCAATCTCGACGTTTGTTTGGCAAGGATTCATCCCTTCCCTTCGTCTCTTCGCGTTTTTTCTTACGATATCCGCGTGTAATTGCGCGCGGATATCGGCATGTGGTTGATACCGCCTCCAACGCATCGATACCACTGTCTCGCATACGAAGCTTCTCCAGCATTTCCTGACAATCAAAGTGAATGCTGTCAAGTTCTTCGGGACTCGGTTCCTCTCCTGCTTGCTGCATGGCAAGCACATCTCGAGGGTCGATTTCCGCCGGTCGAATCACTCGACCGTTTAAATCCACAATACCTCGAAACCCTACAGCACGGACATGCATTCCTTTGTAAAGTCCGTACTCCCAGTCCTCATGCTGGTGTCCGTGGAACAAACGCTTGACGCCGAGTCTTTTGGCCAGTCTGTCAATGGCATCAAAGCCCTTTTTATGACATCCGGGAGCTTCATGTGTGACCAGAATATCTGCCTTGCACTGACAAAGTGCCTCGTACGTTGCAGGAAAAATGGACGAGCGATGCCGACGCGGCAAACCTCCTCGCCACAAATTCGTTTTGGGACTGCGTCGAACAAAAACAGCTGCCGACTGGTAATTTGGTCTACCTTCAGGCATCCAGATCTGTCCGCGAAACACACCCCCGAGTCCGGCGATCCGAAGCCCGGCAACAGTGGCCACCTTGCCGTGCAAATTATGCTCGGCAATCGGTCCATGCCAAAGACGGTCGTAATACTCCTCACAATCGGTATCGTGGTTGCCGGGAATCCACCAAACCTGTGTAATTTCAAGCGCCGTTGCAAGCAACTTGTCGAGATTCTCCGGCGGTTGCAGATCTCCGAGAATCACGATCGCATCCGGCCGACATTTCTCCACAGTTTTGTTGATGTAGTCAAACTCGCCGTGCGGATCTCCGCAAAAGAAAATTTTAGGCTGCGGTTTGCCGCCCGACTTGACTGCCCGTTGCGAAGTCGCTGAATTACTGCGTGCCGAGTACCAAGGCTTTTTTCTGCGGAAGTTGCGTCGAGAGGATCGATTGTCTGACTCGGGCACAGCGTCGTGCAAATCGTCAGTCATTTCGCCTCCTTGCCGTCTTCATACTGCATCAAAGCAGCACGGTACTGCTGTTTGATGTAGTCAACTAGGCTTTGCGGAGCCGTCACTTTGGCATGCATCCCTAAGCGCATGATTTCACCAGCGATTTCGATTTCGTTGGCATACGGCACTTCCAACGTCATTGATCCGTCATCGTGAAGCGTCATTTTCTGATCGGCATGCCAAACAGAAAATGCCTCATAAGGTGTCATCACATCGTCAATCCTGATGACGGCCGTTTTTTGTTCTCCACCAGAAAAAATTCCGTACGTGCTATCGAGCGTATGCTCAACTTCACGCATAGAGACTGCACGACATTGAACATTGAGCATCTCCGCAAAGCGAATATTCTCAACGGAAAAAGTCTTTAATTTGGACGTTTCATGACACCATGCATCCAGATACCACCGCCCCCGCCAGTTAACCAAACGCAACGGACTGACCTCACGAGCCGTTTCCGTTGAACGGGTGCGAGTGAAATAAGTCAGACGCAAACGGCACCGACGATTAAGCGCGGCACCGACCAATGCAAAATAAGGGGCATCAACTCTAGGCACCGAAGGCAAAATCACCTTGATGCGCTTCATAAGTTCCTTGGCTTGTCCCAACTCAGCAGGCAGCAACGCAAGCAAGCGCGCTTTTAATGCGCGCATATCATCGCTTAGCACCGCCTTGGGCTCGTTTTCAATTCTCTCGACCTGTTGTACGATGGTCTGAAAAGCATACACCTCATTTGGCGTATAACAAGTCGCTGGAAGCATCGACATAGCACTGCGCTTGAGTCCGGCATCCTTACTCTTTTC
>DXSO01000160.1 GCA_019410445.1 Sutterella sp. | reverse complement strand
TGCCTTCGGCGTTGACCATGGGTTTTTCGAGCTTGACGTAGTCGGTGCCTTCGGTAGCGGCCATAGCGGTTGCCGCAATCAGAGACAATCCAACCGTTGCGAAAATTTTCTTGAACATAACTTCTCAACTAAAAAATGGGGATCTTCAGGAAGCCCGGAAAGTTTCCGGGGCTTCCTTTTTTGCGTATTACTTCTTTTGAGGATTCATTGCTTTTTCAAGGCTAAACGGCATAGCTTGATAGCCTTGGACTTTCTTAACCTGAATCTCCACTGACGGCTCTGTAGCACCCCACTTGAATTCATCCAAGTACGGATTCGGAGCACCCGACACACGCTGCGCCACAGCATCAAATCCAGCTCCTGCCGTTGCGGAGTAGACAAAGACCGAATTCTTATCAGGTTGGTATTCAGTCAGAGAGGTCACTGCAGAGAACCACTCGTGTCCGCGCTCCTTGCCGTACTCCCAGATCTGCTGAACGGTCATCTTCTCCTGATCGATCTTGTAGATAACTGCTCGGCTGTATTTCATCTCAGCCAGAGGCGGTTGTTCCATCCCGCGGCTGTCCCCATTGTCGAACACCGACAAATACAAGAAGCGCTTGTCGCTCTTGGAGTCAATCTTGAATGCAGTATGCTGAGTCCAAGTCCAGTCGAAATCTCCCTCGCACTTGCTGCCTTCACACTTGATGGGCTTGCCCTTCGCATCAACAGGGGTCAAGACTTTTTCTGCCCATCCCTTTCTCCAGCCTTCCGGAGAAGAAAGAATCCACTTGATCTTCTTGTCGCGACCAATCTTGACAATCGCGGATTGATGGCGTGAGCTGACGATGATGGAGTCATCAACGGGATCATGATCCACGGAATTGACGTGAGCCCAATTTCGACCGGCACCAGTACCGGGAATATCACCCCAATGATCACTGTTTTCCAACGCAGCCAAATCTTCAGCCGACATCGTCTGGCCGGCCTTTGAAGGATCAATGTTCAGACAGACTGCGCCCTGATCCAATGCCTTAATGTTGATATCACGATAGGGATCCAAAATCTCAAACAAGCGCCATTCATCAACCACTTCACCGTTCTGATCGATTTCCGCAATCACGTCTCGAACGGTGCGGACATTTTTGCCGTCGGGACGCTTGTAATTGGCACTTGCAACTCGAGCAAAGAAGTGACCGTTAGGCGAAACATCCAAAGAATGTGAGAAATCAATGTAGTTGTCAGGCAAACGGCGGTCGAAAATCTGACGTCCCATGATGTCGTATTTCACGTACGTCTGGCCGAATCCCCAAGACAAAGCACCATCGGGATTTTGCTTAAATCCCATCATGACGCCGCCACGGTTAATGTTATTGAAGTCCTGGATCGGTTCGTTGTACAGGTACCAACGAACATCACCATGAGTATCAATAATCACGTTGCGAGAAGCACGATCCCACTCAAGAGCGCCGCCAGCCGGACCATTCCAAACCTTTGTAGTACCCGTTGGAACTCGTTGAAGGTTGTTGATCAGATACAAGCGATCTTTAAATTCCGGATCAACCTTCTTGACTTCAACGTCAAAGAATGCCGCCGGATTTCCCGGAAGGCCGGAAGGCTGACCAAATAAAGCCGGAGCGTAGAACTTATAGACTTCATTCTCTACGCGTTCCTTCTTGTTTCCGTTAATTCGAGTGTAGGAAACTTCTACAGTATTGAAATAGTCCGGATAAAGACCGAAAACCGGAATTCCACCGTAGGTCAGCAGTTTGTTATCTGCAACCTTGTACTTCAGATCCACACCGCCCTTTTTCGGAACAATGCGAACGGTTACGTCTTTAAGAACATAGCCGCCATTACGGATAACAGCTGTCAGCGGAGCGATTTTGTATGGATTGACAATAACTTCGCCGATCTTGCCGCTGATTTTGTGCTCAACCTTCGGACCCGAAGGACCACCGATGGCCCAAACGGATAACGGAAGTGTTACCAAAGCAGCAATGACCGAAAGTTTGACCGCTTTCTTCATTGAAAGATCTCCTCAGTGACTTTATGAATGTTTAGTCAATGGCTTCATGCCATGGGCTGGATTCTATAAATGAAACACTGAAACGATCTTGTTTCATTTTCTGAAACAGCAATCACTCCAACAGCTTGTTTTTTCGTGAAATATCCAAAAACAGCTCTCGCAACCACACATGCGCCGGATTCCGTTCAATCCGGGGATCCCACAACAACATCGTCAGTCGCCCCCTAGCCGCACTGCCTTCCGGCATTGGGAGAAAGGTTAAATCCTGATGCATTTGTGCAAACTGGCGTGCCGAACACTCGGTCACGACAGCGTAGTACGGAGATTGCCTCAGCAACATTGGAACCGACAAAAAGTACGGTGTGATGACTGCCGCCTCTGAACGAGCCGGCACTTCTCTTCCCAATGCATATCCGTCAATCGTGCGGCCTGTAGCCGACGGCAGTTCAAACGAAGTTTTGATTTGCTTATATTGAAGCAGTTCTTCCTGGTGCAATACCCCGTTTTTCTCGTACAGCTTTACGAGAGGATGGTTTTTAGGCAGCAAAATAGTGTAGTTTTTTCTAAACAGCGGAGCTCGATTTAAAGCATCAAATCCACTGCGCCATGGAAAAACGGCAAAATCACAAAAGCCACTTTTCAAGTCATGCAACAGCGTGGAGCGAATAGGAATAATCTCCAACCCCGCATTCGGTGCCTGCTCGTAGAATATCGGCATAGCCAAGTTAAAGAAACTTGGAATTGCATTATCGGTTGCCGCCACTCTAAACGTTTTGCTGAGTCGCTTTGGAGAGAAGCTTTCTTTTCGAGTTATATCAGCAAATGTCGCTAGTGCCTTCTCGATAGCAGGAAATATCTCCTGAGCACGCTGAGTCGGCAGCATCTTTGCGCCCATTTTGAAAAAAAGCTCATCACCAAATTCCGTTCTTAATTCCTTCAGTAATCGTGAAGCTTTTGGAGAACTTAGGCCTAGTAAAGCAGCTGTTTTTTTGTGACTTTGATTCTTCATCAGTTCACAAAAAAACTCTAGAGACTGCATTGTTAATTGAGGAAGCGACTTCGTAGACATAAGCTAAACAGCAATAAGAAAATAAAACCTTTATCAACTCTTAAAGAGAATTTGACGGCAAGAGCATTCCATGTCCCTAGAAAGAAAACCAAACACAGGAATCCTGTCTTCTTGTTGGATTCTTATTGCATCTCTTGCGACGGTTGGAGTAACTGCTTGTTTGAATATTCTATCCACAAAACTATCATTTTTTGAACTGCTTACACTGAGATACCTTGCCGTTACGATCGTTGCGTTTATTTTTCTGATAACTTCGAAAGTTTCCATTTTCACTAAACACTGGAGAATTCACCTTCTTCGCTTTGTCGCCGGCATGGCCACGGTCTGTTCCTACACATGGGCCGCCATGAAAATGCCTGTATGTACCGTCACAGTCTTACAATATACTTCTCCTATTTATATTTCCCTGTTTTTAATCATTGTCACTTTAAAGAAAGGAGAAAATCCTGACTTTAGATTCTTAGGTCTCGTTCTTCTTGCCTTTTTCGGCGTCTATTTGATGCTCAATCCTGAAATTCTGCCATTGAGCACAATGAGCATAGGTCTTTTATGCGGCTTTTTTACATCTATATCGATTCTTATCCTTAAGGACCTTGGAAAAAAAGGCGAACCAATCGCAAGAAGTGTTTTTATTTACAATTTTATGGGGTTAGTTGTCGGACTAATTTTGAATTCAACAATGGGAGATTGGAATTTTGAAAATTATTCTCAGTTCCCTTTGTTAATTATGTTCTTACTCACCACAATTGCTCAATTCTCCAGAACGCAAGGCTGGGGAAGCGGAAATACGCATTTAAATACAATATTCCAATATTCAAGCATCCCATTTTCTGTAATTGTGGACGTATTGCTATTTTCTGCCTCTCTTCTGGCAACCAACGCCCTTGGAATTGCGATTGTGACAATTAGTTCATTTATAAC
>DXSO01000016.1 GCA_019410445.1 Sutterella sp. | reverse complement strand
GTGTTGGCCGGTACGATCGGCTCCTATCTGTCTCCGGGTACGTCTCATAACCCGTTCGTAGCCAAAATGGCTGGTATGGACGTGATGGAATTCATTGGTACGCATACCTACTATTCGCTGATGTGCGGCGTCATTTTGGTGGTCGGCACTACGATTGTCTGCATGCTGATGGGTGACGGCAAGGGTGATACGAATGCTCAGGTCGACGAATCCAAGCTCAAGAATGAAGCGTTTACGCCGAGCATCCTGAAGGCACTTATTCCGTTGGTTCCGATTACGATTCTGGTGGCGGGCAACTTGTGGATTCCGGCAATCAAGATGGGTGTTGCCCAGGCTATGTTGATTGGTGCTATCTGCGCGCTTGTCGTTTCCTGGAGTGATCCTCAGGTCTTTTCCAAGAAGTTCTTTGATGGTATGGGTAAGGGGTACGCTGATGTGCTCGGTATCATCATTGCCGCCGGTGTCTTCGCAGCAGGTCTTCGCGCCACGGGCTTGATTGATACTTGCGTAAGTGCGCTGAAGGAGTCTAACGATATTGCTCGTTGGGGCGGCTCCATCGGACCGTGGATCATGGGTGTGCTTACGGGTTCCGGTGACGCAGCTACGCTTGCCTTTAATGAGACCGTAACGCCGCATGCTAAAGACTTCGGCATGACGATCGAAGGGTTGGGCGGCTTGGCGTTCCTGACTGGTGCTCTGGGTCGTACCATGTCGCCGCTTGCAGGTGTGACGATTCTTGTTTCTGGTATCGCCATGGTTAACCCCCTGGATGTGGTCAAGCGTACGGCCATCCCCTGCATTATTGCGGTTTTGGCCTGTGCCATCTTGATGGTCTAGACCTTAATTAATGTGTGCCTGTCCGGCATGACCGGACAGTGCATTGAGTTTCGAGAACCGAGCCGGCAGCGATCTTGTTTGATCGCAATGCGTTGGCTCGGTTTTTTACTGCAGACGGGATAAGACGTTGTGTCTATTCAAGAAAAGATCATTGATCTGACCCATGAAATTAATGAGCATACTTTGCCGTATCCGGGAGATCCGAAACCTGAAATAAGTTCGGTATTTCAGGTTGAGCGTTATGGTTTTGGCGTAACGCAAGTGTCATTGGGAACACATACCGGAACCCATGTCGATGCGCCTGCTCATGTTTTGTCTCAAGGAAAAGGGATTGGTGATTTCGATCCGAATGTCTTTTTTGGGGACGCTGTTGTAGTGGATGCACGTTCTCGAAAAGAACCGATTGGTGAGGATGTTCTCGACGGTATCCAGATCTGTGATTGGCTGCTTGTGTGTACGGGACAAAGTACAAAGTGGGGAACGGAAGCTTATTTTGGAAGTACTCCGCTTTTTTCCGAGAAATTTGTGCGCGCAGCTGCTCGGTTGGCACGCAAAGGGCTAGGGCTGGATTGTGCAGGACTTGATCGTGATGGAGTTAAATATCATCGGATTTGGTTTGAAAGCGGAGGCGGTTTGATTGTGGAAAATCTTAAAGATCTAAATGTTCTCACTGAGAAACGGATATTGAGATTTGCTGCTGTGCCGCTTTGTTTGGCCGCAAACGACGGTGCACCTGTGCGCGCTTTGGCTTTTGTCAGTCGGTAAGGTGAGAATCAAAAAAATCCCCGAAAGAAGGCAAAGCTTTTTTCGGGGATTCATTTTTAGCAGAAGTGCTGAAGGAATTTAGCGCAGACGCATGCCGGGCTGAGCTCCTTCAAAAGGCGTAACGAGATATACGCCGGCACCCTTGTCCGACTGGTAGCTCGCGGCAAGAACCATGCCTTCGCTTAGACCGAAACGCATTTTTCTCGGGGCCAGATTTGCGATCATGACAATGAGTTTGCCAATGAGTTCTTCAGGCTTGTAATAGGCTTTGATTCCAGCGAAAACTTGACGATTGCGACCGTCGCCGATGTCAAGTTCAAGACGAATGAGCTTGTCGGCTCCTTCAACATGATCGGCCTTGACAATGCGAGCAACGCGCAAATCAATTTTTGCGAAATCATCAATGGTGCAAATGTCGGCTACAGCTTCGACCAAGGAGGTTTCACTGGTTGAAGCTGTACTTGTGGCTTGAGATGCGCAAGGAGCGTTCTCTGCCTTTGTGACAGGCTTGTCGCTCTTGGACGGCGACTTGGCAGAGGCTGTGTTGGCATCGGGCAGCAAGACATCAAGTTGTTTTTCGCGATCGACTCGTCCCATCAGATGTTCGAACTTGGAAATCGGACGTTCGCTGGAAAGCGTCTGATCAATGCTGTCCCATTGCATCGAACCGCAGTTGAGGAATTTTTCCACACGTTCGGCTGTTGCCGGCAAAACAGGCTTCAGATAGAGCGTGAGCAGACGGAAGCCTTCAAGTGCCACAGAGGCTACGTATTGGAGTTTGTCGGCAGCTTCGGGATTCTTTGCAAGCTCCCAGGGTTTTTCACGGTCAACATACTCATTGATAACATCCGCAAGTTCCATGACTCGGCGCATGGCGCGAGCGTATTCGCGATTTTCATAATCATTGCGAATATCAACGGCAGCTTCACGCAAACTCTTAAGAATTTCATCGTTCATGGCCGCATCCGAGACTCGGCCTTCGAAACGCTTGAAGATGAAGCCGGCGGCACGACTGGCGATGTTGACGTATTTGCCAATCAAATCTGAGTTGACTCGAGCTTGGAAGTCACCTTTGGTGAAGTCCACGTCTTCAACTCGACTATTGAGTTTTGCGGCCAGGTAATAGCGCATCCATTCCGCATTCATGCCGAGATCCAGATAATCAAGCGGACTGATGCCAGTGCCGCGTGATTTGCTCATTTTCTGACCATTGACGGTCATGAAGCCATGCACGTTAACGTGATCGGGGACACGGTACGGAGTTCCCGCAAAGTGCAACATGGCCGGCCAGAAAAGCGTGTGGAAGTAGATGATGTCTTTGCCGATGAAATGAATTTGTTCGGTATCCGGTCGTGTAAGTTCCGCAATGAAGTCAAGTCCCTTCTTGGCGCAATAAGCTTTGAAGCTAGCCAGATAACCGATGGGAGCATCGAGCCATACGTAGAAATACTTGCCCGGCGCATCCGGAATTTCAATGCCGAAATACGGTGCATCACGCGATATATCCCAATCAGCAAGATTGCCATTGAGCCATTCTTCGTCCTTAGCCAAGACTTCGGATTGGACACGAGTTTTGCCATCGGCGCCATTGCCGGTAGTCCATTCCCGCAAGAATTTCTGGGCACGCGGATCCGACAAGCGGAAGAAGTAATGCGTAGAAGTTTTCAGAACCGGAACAGAGCCGGAAATCGCACTGCGCGGCTCAATCAAATCCGTCGGCGAGTACACGGAACTGCATTTTTCACAGGAGTCTCCGTACTGATCGGGTGCGCCGCATTTGGGACAAGTGCCTTTAATGAAGCGATCAGCAAGGAACATGCCGGCTTCTTCATCATAGAACTGTTCGATATCAGTCGTATAAATCAGGCCGGCGTCTTTCAGACGGCGATAAATATCCTGCGACAATTCCGTATTTTCAGGACTTTCGGTGCAGTGCCAATGATCAAACTGAATGTAGAAATTATCGAGGTACTGGCGACGTCCGGCAGAAATCTTGGCAACGAATTCCTGAGGGGAGATGCCCTGTTTTTTGGCCGCAATCATGATCGGCGCACCGTGAGCATCATCGGCGCACACAAAATGAACGTTGTTGCCGCACATTCGCTCGTGGCGCACCCAGATGTCGGCCTGGATGTACTCGAGAATATGGCCGAAGTGGAAAGCTCCGTTTGCATAAGGCAAAGCGGTGGTCACGAAAATGTTGCGCTTGACGTTGCTCATTGTCTGTTTAACGAAAGTAGTTTTAAGAATCAGCCCATCTGCCAAAGATCGACAGGGCTCGAACATGTAATTTTACCGCCGCCTGCAAGGGCATTGGTGCTCGAACGTTAGGGATAGAAGAAAATTCAGAAAAACTCCATTCTGAGGGGATTGCAGCGAGCTCTTGAATAAATATCCGACTAGATTGCTCAACTTATTCGCTGTAAACTCTGAAATCGTGTGCAAGCCCTCTATAAGCTTGCCTTTTAGGAAAGATAGTTTTTTAGCAACCTGCGGAGAGCTTTTCGGCGCACCGCAACCTTAGAAAAGAACAACTCATGCTGACCAAAGACCAAGTGCAAGAAATTGCGGGTGCGGTACTTGATCCCGTGCTGAATCTGCCGCTTTCCGAGTTCAAGGCGATTAAGAATATTGTTGTTGACGGTGACGCTGTGGCATTGACCGTGTGTCCGGGGTATCCCGTCAAGAGCGTGGCTGACGAATTAGCTGCTCGCGTTAAGAAGGCGCTTATTGATGCAGGCGTCGCTAATGCGCTTGTGACCGTTTCCGGAGAGATCATTGCGCATCGTGTGCAGCGTACGCTCAAGACGATGGCAGGAGTCAAAAACATCATTGCAATCAGTTCTGGCAAGGGCGGTGTTGGTAAGTCCACCGTTTCGGCCAATTTTGCATTGGCATTGGCTGCCGAAGGCGCCCGTGTGGGTATGTTGGATGCCGATATTTACGGTCCTTCTCAGCCGACGATGCTCGGCGCCAAAGGGCAGCCTACCAGTCGTGATGGCGTCAATATGGATCCGATCGAAAGTCTGGGGCTGCAGATCAACTCTGTTGGTTTCATGATTGATCCTGAGGAGCCGATGATCTGGCGTGGTCCGTTGGTTGCGCAGGCTTTGACGCAGTTGCTGAACCAGACGGCTTGGGATAATTTGGACTACCTCGTCATCGATATGCCTCCCGGAACGGGTGACGTGCAGCTTACGCTGTCACAGTCTGTGCCTGTGACAGGTGCCGTGGTCGTAACCACGCCTCAGGATATTGCTCTTCTCGATGCCAAGAAAGGGCTTCGTATGTTTGAGAAAGTATCGGTGCCCGTCCTTGGTATTGTGGAAAACATGGCGTTATTCCGTTGTCCTAAGTGTGGCCATCTTGAGCATATTTTTGGCGAAGGTGGTGCCAAACGCATGAGTGAGCAGTATCACGTGCCCGTGCTGGGTCAGTTGCCGCTTGACTCGAAGATTCGCGAGCAAGCCGATTCCGGACTGCCGACTGTTGCCGCAGAGCCTGACGGGGAAGTTTCTGCGATTTACCGACAGATTGCGCTTCGTGCTGCGGCATACGTTGCTCGTACTGCAAAAGACATGAGTCAGGTAATGCCTTCGGTGAAAGTTGTTAACGACTAAAAAACAAGCCCGGCCTATGCCGGGCACATGAAGGTAAAGCAGGAAAATCGAAAAACGGTTCTCCTGCTTATTTTTTATCGGTAGCATCGTCGGATTGACGAGCGCTCTCAATCAGTTCTTGGGCGGCTCGGAGCGTAGCTTCCGTAATTTGCAGTCCGCCGGCCATTCGTGCGATTTCTCGGATGCGTTCTTGAGTTTCTAATGGTTTAAGGGAACTTGTGGTGACGGAGTCATGCGTTTCTTTTTGGACGAGCCACTGTTGATGTGCGCAGGCCGCGACCTGAGGAAGGTGGGTTACACACAGCACCTGTCGAGTTGAACCGAGCTTGCGCAGAAGGCGACCGACGACCTCTGCCACTGCACCGCCAATGCCGCTGTCGACTTCGTCAAAAATAAGTGTGGGTACAGGGGTTATCTGGGCCGTAATTACGGCGATGGCAAGGGAAATACGAGCCAACTCACCCCCTGAAGCTACTTTGGTAAGCGGACGGGGTGTGGCACCAGCATGACCTGAAACGAGAAATTCACAGCGCTCCAGACCACCTGCCCATGCTTCGCATGTTGGAAGGGTTATTTCCAGACGACCGCCCGTCATGGCAAGTTGCTGCATTTGCTCTGTAACGGCAGCGGAGAGCGCTGTTGCTGCTTTTTGTCGGGCTTGGGACAGTACGGCTGCGCGTTTTAGAAATACTTCTTTGGCACGTTGCTCAGCCTCTTGAAGCAGTTCTACGTCTGCATTTTCGGCGAGCTCTACAAGGCGAGCTTTGACTTCTTGACGATAGGCGTACAGATCTTCGGGTGCGCGGTGTAGTTTCTTAGAGAGCTTCCAGTACATGGAGAGTCGTTCATCGATTTCTGCAAAACGGCTCTCATCAACGTTAAAGGCATCCAAATGATGAGAAATATCGCGAGAAACATCTTCCAAAATGGCAATTGCTTCTGAAAGAGGTTCTTCGTATTGCGTAAGTGAAGCATCGAATTTGGCTGCGGCAGCCAGTTCCGTCTGAGCGTGTGTGGTGAGACCCACAGCTGAAACATCGCTTTGACTGAGTGCTTCGATGGCATTGCGAATATGTCCGACGATCTCAGCTCCATTGGATAGGAGCGCATGTTCCTTGGAAAGCTCTTCCCATTGGCCTTGCTGAGGATCGAGCTCATCGAAGAGTTCGTTGATCCACCCTAATCGTTCGGCTTCAGCTTGCACTCGCTCGATGTCTTGGGTGGCCTGCCGAAGAAGCCGCAACCGATCCTGCCAGTCAAGCCAGGCTTCTCGAACCGCTAAACGCAAGGGTTGTGTGCAACCAAATCCATCAACCAATTGCAATTGATACGAGGTTTTTAAAAGTGACTGATGAGCATGCTGACCATGAATGTCAACAAGACGTTCTCCAAGCTCGCGTATTTGGGCAACCGTAACGGGAGTGGCATTGATCCAAGCGCGGGAACGTCCTTTGATATCGACCGTACGGCGAAGAATTACTGTTTCTGATTCATCAAGGCCAGTTGAGGAAAGCCATTTGCGTACACGGGGAGTGACATCGAATTCTGCGCAGACTTCGGTGCGTTGTGCGCCTTCGCGGATAAGACTGGTGTCGCTTCGAGAGCCCAAAACGAGTTCGAGGGCATCAATAAGGATCGATTTGCCTGCTCCGGTTTCTCCGGTCAGGCACGTCAATCCTGAAGAGGCTTCTATCACAAGCGAGGGAACAATTACGAAATCTTTTAAAGACAGGAGCTGGAGCATAAAAAGGCTCTCGAAGACAAAGCAGATAGGAGCAGACAGCAATCCACAGTCGGGTTGGACCGGTTTACTGAATATTGGTATCCGGCAAAGGGTGATGAATCACTTGAGGAGGTGTTGTCTGATCTTGAAGCGGTGTGTGGATCGGACGCTCAGCCTGAGGTAAGTAGTTCCATTTCAGTTTGCGACGCAGAAGATCGAAATGGTTGTAGCCGACAGGATGAAGCATGGTGAAGCGATGATCACTGACTTCGACACGCAGCACATCACCGGCTTGGACATCAATGAGAATTTGAGCGTCGAAACTTGCTACGGCACTGCGGGTCTCATTGACTTCGATATCAATGACGGTATGTGAACCCAAAACAATCGGTCTGTTAGAAAGAGTATGCGGGGCGATGGGCACAAGCAGCATACTTGAAACCGAAGGATGCATAATCGGACCTCCGGCGGCCATCGCATAGGCCGTGGAGCCTGTGGCAGTACTGACCAAAACGCCGTCAGCGCGCTGTACGGCCATTTGAAGTCCGTCTACGTAAACGGTGTATTCAACCATGCCAAGCGCGCGGCCATGACTGATGCCTATGTCGTTGACTGCAACACCTTCAAACAACAGTTTCCCGTCTCGAAGAACACTGCCCTGAAGCATACGACGTTCATCGGCGACATACTGCCCTTTGAGCATAGCCGGGAGCAGCCTGTGCATGTCTTCTAGTACGATGTCGGTGATAAATCCGAGCCGACCGGCATTGATACCAATGACAGGCACACGATGGCCTGCTGTGGCGCGAGCTGCCCCGAGCATTGTGCCATCGCCTCCGATGGCAACTGCAACATCGCAAACGGAAATGATTTTTTCGACAGATCCGGTTTCATAGGGGCAATCATCAGGCATATGTGCGGCGGCATTTTCATCCAGATAGGGAGTGCAACCCGCACGCACGATAAGATCCGTCAGTTCCCGAACGTAACGGGAGATGGTTCCCTGAGGTTTGGCAATGACGGCAACGCGCTCAAACTTTTGCATCGGTTCAGTGGCTAGAAAGTTGTTTCGACCGTCAGTGTACCAATAACTTGAAGTTGAGATACACCCACGAAAAAACGGCCGCTGCCAATATGCAACGGCCGGTGTTTTATGAAAAATCAATCGCTTAGCGATCAATCGTCGAAGGTAGGTGTTTCAACGCCGAGTACCTTGTGTAATTTCGGGCTGGTCGTTGTGTACTGCAGGAAGACTTTCTTTTCGGGGAAGACGTACTTGGAGGCTGCAAAGGCAGCTAGGGCACACTCATGAAAACCCGACAGAATCAATTTTTTCTTACCAGGGTAAGTGTTGATGTCACCCACAGCGAAGATGCCGGGAATAGAGCTTTCGAATTTTTCCGTGTCCACAACAATTTGTTTGCGATCAAGCTCAATGCCCCATTCGGCGATCGGACCGATCTTGGGTTGCAGGCCAAAGAACACAAGCAGATGATCCAAGGGCATGCGACGCACGACGCCATCACCGCCAGTGACGCGGATCTCGGTCATCTTGCCGTCTTTTTCTTCAAAGCCGGTTACTTGGCCGACTTCAAACTGCATTTCCCAGTTTTCACACAGCTCGCGCATGCGCGCAACCGAGGACGCAGCAGCTCGGAAGCCATCACGACGATGCAGGAGCACCACACTTTCGGCCTTGCCGACAAGATTCAGGGTCCAGTCCAGCGCTGAGTCGCCGCCGCCGCAGATTACGACGTTTTTGCCGGCAAACATTTCGGGATCGCGCACACGATAGTGCAGCTGAGTGCCTTCAAACTTTTCGATGCCCGGGACGCGAAGCGGACGAGCCTGGAAGGAGCCGACGCCAGCGGCAATGATGACGACTTTACACAGGAACTTGGTGCCCTTATCAGTTTCAACATCAAAAAGGCCGTCTTCGCGCTTCTTTACTACGGTGACTTCTTCACCGAGGTGGAAAGTCGGATTAAAGGGGTGAATCTGCTTTAAAAGATTTTCGGTGAGTTCGTAAGACGAGTAGACGGGAACGGCAGGAATGTCGTAGATGGGCTTGGTGGGATAGAGCTCCATACACTGACCGCCGACGTTTTTCAGAGAGTCGACGACATGAGCCTTGATTTCGAGAAGGCCGAGCTCGAAAACCTGAAACAGCCCGACAGGGCCCGCACCGACAATCACAGCATCGGTTTCGATAACTTGATCAGTGGGTTCGGCAATATTCAGAAAATCTTCAATAGCCATGGTTGTTATGTGTTCAGTCTGGTATGCGTTGAGCAAAAGGCGCTTTTTCAAATTGAAGCGCGCACAAAAAACCTCGCGCAAGATTCTTTTCTTGAGCGTGGGACGATCGTGAGGCGTATTTTCGCACAGGCATCAAGCCTTTTGAATACGGAAAAAAGACGACTTTGAGGAGAACGTTCTCAGTAATCAGTCCTTTTGTTGATCAAGTACTTTTTGGCGCTGTTCGCGAAGTTTGGCGTCAATTTCGCTCATGACGTAGAAATCGGCGTCATTGGCTTTCTGAGCCAATTCAAATTGATAAACCGCTGCGCGTGGATTGTCCAAAAGTGCATACATGTCGCCAGTAGCCGCGTAGGCCAAAGACTTCTGTCCAAGAGCCTCGTAGCTTCTGGCCAAGTACATGTGGTAATCAGGGTTGGTTCGCGGCAAAGCCGTTTGGTTACGCAGAAACTTGACGAGTTTCTCGTGTTGCTGACTTTGAAAAAGCAATTCAACGTAATTTGAGGCGGCTAAAGCCGAGTATGGGTAGGTCTTGCAGGTGCTTTGAGCCAGAGCCAGGGCATTTTTCTTCTCGGCATCTGTTTTTGCTGCAAGGTAGGTAAGTTCCGACAGATGCTTGTCGAGGATGACGTTTTGCTCCTTACACGATGCCTTTGCTTTTCTTACTGCAGAAAGGGCTTTTTCTTTCTGATTCATTTTGGCGTAGGCAACCGATAGGCCGTATTGAGCGGCGATGAGGCTGTACCCTGTTGGATTGCTCTCGAGTTCGTGTTCAAAACTTTTGGCAGCTTTGAGCCAACCGTCGTAGGTTGTTTCCTGCAAGACGCGAGCGCGGGCTTTTACAAGAAAGAAGTCAAGGCTGTCGCGGTGCTTGACAGCAGCAAGACTTCGAGTGCGGTTTTGCATATCGCTCATGCGCTCGCTCGTCATGGGGTGAGTGGAGACATAGGCGGTACTGGCCGATTCGTACCAGCGATTGTTCTTTTGCAAGCGCTCAAAGAAATCTTCCATGCCTCGGGGATCAAAACCTGCGTTTTGAAGCGTAGAGAGACCGACACGATCAGCCTCACGTTCTGCATCGCGAGAATAGCCGAGTTGTTTACTGAGCATTGCAGCTTGCGTTCCGAGCATAACGCCCATGGCTGCGTCGCCTCCGGAACTGCCGCCAGCACGAGCAGCCAAAATCGCAAGCAGAATTGAACCGATGGTCATCGCCAGCGAACCTTTGCTGTTTTCGATCATTCGGGCGATATGCCGTTGGGTGACATGTCCGATTTCGTGGCTGATGACACCAGCAAGTTCACTTTCGGTTTGTGCGGCAACAAGAAGGCCGGAATGAACTGCGATAAATCCGCCAGGAAGCGCGAAGGCATTAAGGGATTTGTCTCGAATGGGGAAAAAGAAAAAGTCGTATGGCGAGGGATTGGCGGCAGCAACCAAACGGTACCCCAGGCGATTTAGAAAATCCGTGATTTCCAGGTCTGCCATGTAGCTTTTGTCTGCTCGAACTCGGCGCATGAGTTGCTCACCGAGGCTGCGTTCTTCCATTACCGTTAGGTCAGCTCCAGCGACATTGCCGAGACTGGGCAAATTAAATTCACCGACACCGCCAGATAGTTGGGCATATGCTCCGAACGGCGGAAGAGCAAGCGAAAAACTGGTGGCAAGAACGGTAAGCGTTTTGAGAAAGCGCACGAGTGAAAAAACCTGTGGTGCCGAAGCCATGATGAACGGCTTACGAATAAAAAACGAATCGGAGTCAAAGACTTGGTTGTGTATCATAGCGGGCTGCGACTGAAGATAGACTTCTTCGGGTAATCCAAAACGCAATAGTTGCTACCAAAAATGTCAGAACTCACTCATTTTGATCAAGCCGGCAATGCTCATATGGTGGATGTTGGCGCAAAGGATCAAACGCACCGTGTGGCCCGTGCTCAGGGGACGATCCGCATGAAGCCGGAAACATTTGCGATGATCTCTCAGGGAACGGCAAAAAAAGGGGATGTGATCGGTATTGCCCGTGTTGCGGCCATCATGGCAAGCAAAAAGACTGCTGAGTTGATTCCTTTGTGTCATCCGATTGCACTTACACGTGTGGCTGTGGATTTCGAACTCAACGAAGAGGACAGCTCTGTGCGCTGTGTGGCAGTGTGCGAAACGCACGGACAGACCGGTGTTGAAATGGAGGCACTGACAGCGGTTGAAGTCGGTTTGCTGACGATTTATGACATGTGTAAGGCAGTGGATCGCTTCATGGAGATCGGAGAGGTGAAACTTCTTGAGAAGTCAGGAGGGAAGTCCGGTCACTGGATTGCTCCGTCATAAGCAATAACCAATTTCACAATCGTATTTATTCATTTTTTTTCTGACCGACAGGCTGAAGCGCTCGGCTTCGCCTGTCTGTTTGTTTTTCAGACATGACTGCTGACCATAGTCTTCGTGATTCTGCACTGACGGCTTTTCGAGACTCCATTCCCGTCATGATGGGCTATTTGCCGCTCGGGTTTGTTTTTGGATTTTTATTTGCCCAGGCTGGTGCCAGTGCTTGGATGGCACCGATTTGTTCGATCATCGTCTATGGGGGAGCATCCCAGTACATGATGGTGCCGATGGTGGCTGCCGGAGCTTCGGTTCCTGCGATTGCTTTTGCGACATTGGTGATCAACCTGCGACACATTTTTTATGGTGTATCGCTTCTGCAGAAAGTTCCCTCCAAAGGATGGGCGCGTTGGTACATCGCTTATACGTTGACTGACGAAACGTATTCGTTGTTATCGATCATGCCAGTTGGAACACCATTGGCACGCATGCTTTTTGTGTGTTTTTTCAATCATCTATGGTGGATTCTCGGAGGCTTCATCGGAGCCGTGGCTGGTGCCAATATCACAATTGGTCTGACGGGATTGGATTTCGTTTTGACAAGTTTATTTGCCATGCTTACGGCAGAGCAGTGGCGCAATCGAAAAACAGCGCTTTCAGTTTGGGCGGCACTGATTGGGTATGCGGTTGCTCGTTTGACCATGCCGGAAAACGCTTTGGCTGTTTCGATTGCCTTTTGTGCTGTTGCCGGTCTTTTCTGGGGGGCTGCACGACAAAGGAAAATCAACGGTCAGCTCGGAGGGGAGGCATAAGTGATGGATTTTGGATATCTCATGATGGTATTTGTCGCCATGGCTGCTGTGACTTTTGCCGAGCGAGCTTTGCCGTTTGCTGCGAGCAAATGGCTTCAAAAGCAACGTTGGGTACGAAACCTAGGAGACTTTCTGCCTTTGGCGATCATGGTGCTTCTAACCGTGCACGCAGCTACTGACTCAGCTGTTGCTCGACAGTCAGCTCCTACGCCCGAAATCGTGAGCATTGCGTTTGCTTTCTGCTTGCAATGGTTTTTGAAAAATCCGTTGGTGTCGATTTTTGCCGGTACAGCTTTGTATGTGGCATGGGTCAACGGATATATGCCTTTTTAAATAAATTAAAATTATCCTTTCTGCCTGCCCTTTTAGGGTGTTCAGTAAAAAGTGCGCAAGACTTGGATTTCATAGACATGACTGAAAAAGAAATTGCCGAAACGGAAGCGGACATCGTACGTCCGACCAACTTCATTCGCCAGATCATTGAAACCGATCTGGAACAGGGCAACAATCTGCCGCGATATTGGTGCGGACATCCGGCTCCTTATTCCGAACAGTTGGAAAAGGGGCAGCCCGACTGGGCGCGCATTCGCACGCGCTTTCCGCCGGAACCGAACGGGTATCTGCATATCGGTCATGCCAAGAGTATTTGCCTGAACTTTGGTCTCGCGGCTGATTACAAAGGTGTCTGCCATATGCGTTTCGATGACACCAATCCTGTGAAGGAAGATCAGGAGTACGTTGACGCGATCAAAGAAAGTGTCCGCTGGATGGGCTTTGATTGGAAGCAGGGCAATGAAGATAATCTGTATCACGCTTCCGATTACTTTGATTGGATGTACCTTTTTGCCGAACATCTGATTAAGACGGGGTACGCTTACGTTGATGAGCAGAGTGCAGAGGAAATGCGGGCCAACCGAGGAACTCTGCATGAGCCGGGAAAGAATTCACCTTTCCGCGATCGGACGCCGGAGGAAAATCTGAGAATCTTCCGAGAAATGCGGGAGGGGAAACATCCCGAGGGCTCCATGGTATTGCGTGCCAAGATTGATATGGCCTCTCCCAATATCAATCTGCGCGATCCGGCTATTTACCGCATTCGTTTTGCCGAGCATCAGTCCACGGGCAACAAGTGGTGCATCTATCCGATGTACACGTTTGCACATCCCATAGAAGATTCGCTCGAAAACATTACTCATTCGATTTGCACGCTCGAGTTCGATGATCAAAGAGCGTTCTACGACTGGGCGCTTGAGCGCATCGTGCCGGTTCTTCGTGCACCGCAATACGAAGAAGCCAAACGCATCATTGCGGATATGGCGACAGGAAAAGATGAACGCGCACTTGCTTTTGCACGTGCGGCCTACGGTGCTTCTGCCAAGCTTGGACAAAGTGAACCCGAAGCAGCGATGCGGGAAATCTTTGGCCGTTGGTCTTGTTCTGGAGGGCCGGAAACTCTTGATTCGACTGAAGGAAAGAGTTTCTTTACGTTGCTGCAGACGCATACCGAACACTTTACCCCGCTGCTGCAAAGTGCTCTTGGAGTGGTTCGACATAACTTCTTCCTGCTGTCGCATCAGTACGAGTTCAATCGTCTGAGTCTGACGTATGTCGTTTTGTCCAAGCGAAAACTCATTGCTCTTGTCCAGCAAGGTTTGGTTGATGGCTGGGACGATCCGCGTATGCCTACTTTGGTTGGCTTGCGTCGCCGAGGCTATACAGCCGCGGCATTGCAGAAGTTTGTTGAGAACTGTGGCGTAAGTCGTGTTGCAGGCGGCTGGATCGACTACAGTGTTCTTGAACAGTCCTTGCGAGAGGATCTGGAAAGCACGGCAGAACGTCGTTCAGGCGTTGTTCATCCGCTAAAACTGGTTATCGATAACTATCCTGAAGATCTCAGCGAAGACTTGGTCTGTCCGAATCATCCGCAGAAGCCGGAGATGGGAACACGAACGGTGTCGATGAGTCGTGAGCTTTGGATTGAGCAAGAAGACTTTGCGGAAGTACCACCAAAGGGTTATCGCCGATTGACGATTCCGACTGATGGAACACCGGCCAAGCCTGTGCGGTTACGCAATAGCTATGTCATTGTGCCCACATCTTTTGAGAAAGATGCGCAAGGCAATGTGATTTGTGTGCATGCTCAGTATCTGCCTGAAACCAAGAGCGGGACGCCGGGAGCTGATTCGGTCAAAACCAAGGCTGCCATCCATTGGCTTGATGCAAAGACGGCTGTAGCAGCTGAGTTCCGTATGTATGATCGACTGTTCTCTGTGCCGCAACCCGATTCGGCTGAGGACTTTTTGACGGTTCTTAACCGTGACAGTAAGTTTGTCAGTCACGGTTTTGTGGAGCCCAATGTTGCCGCCGCACCGCGAGAAACGCGCTATCAGTTTGAACGAGTCGGTTATTTTGTGACGGATATTAAGGATCACAGTCCGGAACATCCGGTTCTTAATCTGGCTGTTGGTCTTCGTGACAGTTGGGGTAAGAACGCCAAATAATTTGTCTGATTTTCAGAACTGAAAAAACCGCCTTTTGGCAGTGAATCGGCGATTGCCTGATTCGCAGTGTCAAAGGCGGTTTTGTTTTGGTTGTGTGTAAAGAACGGATGGTGGTCTTGTAGTGAGTCAAACAAGACAAAATCGGAATGTGCAAGGGCACTACACTTTGTGGGTACGTCGGATGATTGAACCTATAATCGACCCGACTTGAAAGCATCTTGTCTTTCGGCGCGGCCTTCGTAAGGCAACGAACGTAATTTATCGGCAGGATGGTTTCGAAAAATGAAAAACCGACTCATCAATGGGTTCGGGCAATTTTTGTTGGGGAGACAACAAACATGAAGAAGATTCTCGTTGCAACTGCTGTCGCTGCGGCTTTTGGTATGGCCAATGCTGCCGAACAGGCTGATATCGTCGTAATCGGTGCCGGTGGTGCTGGTATGGCTGCTGCAGTGCAGGCTCACGATAACGGCATCAAGAAGGTCGTGATTATTGAGAAAATGCCGATGGTCGGCGGCAACACCATTCGCGCCACGGGTGGCATTAATGCTGCAGAAACTCCGCAACAGGCCAAGATGGGAATTAAGGACACCATCGATCAGATGTACAAGGACACGATGAAGGGTGGTCATAATTTGAACAATCCCGAACTCGTGAAGATTCTTTGCCAAAACTCCAATGATGCGGTGCAGTGGCTTATCAAGCTTGGCGGCAATTTCAACGATGTTGGCTTCATGGGTGGTGCTACCAACAAGCGTTGCCACCGTCCCACGGGCGGTGCAGCGGTTGGTCCTGAAGTGGTTAAGACGCTTTTCAACGCAGTGGAAGCCCGCAAGATTGATTTGCGTACCGATTCTCAGGTCGTTGATCTGATCGTTAAGGACGGCGCCGTAGCCGGTGTCAAGGTCAAGGACGAGGATGGCAAGGTCTATGAGATCAATTCAAAGGCTGTGGTGAATGCTGCCGGCGGCTTTGCAGGCAACAATGCAATGGTCTCCAAGATCATCCCGCGTCTGAAGGGATTTGCTACGACGAATCATCCGGGTGCTACGGGCGACGGTTTGCTGTTGTCTGAAAAGGTTAAGGCCGCTTTCGTCGATATGGATCAGATTCAGACTCACCCGACCGTGGTTGAAAAGACCGGTGTGATGGTAACCGAAGCTGTTCGCGGTAACGGTGCTGTGTTGATCAACATGGAAGGCAAGCGCTTCTTCGATGAACTCAATACGCGTGATGCCGTTTCGGCTGCTATTCTCAAGCAGACGACTAGCCATGCATACATGTTCTTTGATGATGACGTGCGTAAATCTCTGAAGGCTATCGAAGGTTACATCAAGATGCCGGGTATGGTTATTCAGGGTAAGGATCTTGAAGAAGTTGCCAAGAACATGGGTGTTCCCGCTGCCAACCTGAAGGCCACGATGGCTCAGTACGCTAAGGATCAAGCTGCCGGCAAGGACAGCTGCTGCGGCCGCACCAAGATGGAACGTCCGCTTAACAAGGCTCCTTACTATGCCATTCTCATCACTCCGGCCGTGCATCACACCATGGGCGGCGTGAAGATCAATGCGAAGGCAGAAGTCATTGATGTCAATGGCAAGGTGATTCCGGGGTATTTCGCTGCGGGTGAAGTGACCGGCGGTATTCACGGCGGTAACCGCCTCGGCGGCAACGCTCAGGCTGATATCATTGTGTATGGTCGAATTGCAGGCGATAGTGCTACCGCCTATGCTAAGGCCCACTAATTTTCAGTTGAATAATTCGTAAGAATCAAGAGGAGTTCATCTCAATGATCAAGCAATTGATTGTTGCAGCGTCCGCCGCTTTGCTCTGCCTGGGTGCTCAGGCAGCCGCATACAAGGATGGTACTTATACCGGTGAAGGCACCGGCAACGCCAGCAATATCCAAGTTGAGGTTGTTGTTGCCGGCGGTAAGATCACTTCGGTTAAGGTTGTCAAACACGGCGAAACCGAAATGTTGCTCAATGCCGCTCAGAAGAAATTGTCTAAGGCAATTGTCAAAAAGAACGGCACGGAAGGCGTGGCCACCGTCACCGGTGCAACCAATTCCTCCAAGGGCATTATTGAGGCTGTGAACAAGGCGCTTGAAGCCGCAAAGTAATCGGTTGATTGCCTGACTTAAAAAGACCTGGTTCGGGGGTACCCTGTGCCGGGTCTTTTTGCATATGATGAGAGCGTTTTATTTTCAAATACGTTGGCAAGATCATGCAAGATTTATTTTCACGTGCCTGTTTGACTGCGTTGATTACTGTTGGGTTGGGCAGTTTTTCTCATTTGAGTTGTGCTGCTCAAGAGGGAGAACTCTATGAAACGCAATATCGAAGTCTTGCGATGGGAACGATCATCTCGGCTCGTTTGATTGCGCCGCAGGCTGCAGTGGTTGAAAAACTTGATTCTTTGCTCGAGCAACGCATCGAAGAATATGAGACGTTGTTTACTGTGCATCGTTCCGGACCTTTGTACGAGGTCAATCAGAAAGCAGGACAATGGGTTGATGTGGACTGTCGCATTGCATCGCTTTCCGAGTCGGCAAAAGACATTGCGCGCGATTCCGACAAGGCGTTTGAACCTACCATTGGCACTCTGGTCAATGTCTGGAAGATAGGGTTTGGTGGCGATAAAGTGCCTGAGAAGGGAGCTATTGACAATGCTTTGAGCAAAGTCGATTACACGGGAATCGAGACGCAACGCGAAAACGGACGCTGTCGGATGAGAATCAGACAGGGGCAGAGCATAGACCTTGGCGCTATTGCCAAAGGATGGATTGGGACGGCACTGATTCAGGATCTGCAAAAGGCGGGAGCAACCAATGCCATTTTGGATCTGGGCGGTAACGTGGCGCTTTTAGGCAAGTCACCGTCAGGGCGTGATTGGAAGGTTGGAATTCAGCGACCGGATAAAGATCGAGGAGAAATTTTCGCGGTGGTCAAGGCAAGTGATGAGTCGGTCATCACCTCTGGAGCGTATGAACGCAAAATTGAAAAAGATGGCAAAACATACGGTCATATTCTGAGTTCAGTGACGGGGATGCCGGTGGCCACAGATATCGCCAGTGTTACCATTGTTGACAAAGATGGAGCGCGTGCTGATGGGTGGTGTACGGCGCTTTTTGCCATGGGGACGGAAAAAGCGGTTCGAAAGATGGCGCAGCAAAAGGATCTTGGAGTTTTGCTGTTGGATTCCAGTCTTAAAAAAGTGTGGGTTAGTAAGTGCATTGCCGATCGAATTGAACTGAGAGATTCTCAAGTGCAATTGATTGTGGTTGAATAAGTATTGGAATTTGGGGGATTCGCGCTGAAAAGCCGAAATTGCGGTTGACATAGGCGCAGAGCCTAGTTAAATTAACCTAGATTTGCGGGCGCGCGGCGCTGCTGTCTGAATCTTGTGGTGCAGACGGCGAGTGCTCGTGCCTTTTCGCTAGGAGATTCGTAGATGTCTTTTGATGAAAACGCGCCGCGCACCGTGCGCGATATGATCGAGCCGGCAATTAAAAAGGCCGGGGGGTGGGTGAATACGCATGCGCACGCGGATCGTGCGTTTACGCTTTCGCCAGAGATTCTTGAAATGCGTCGGACGCATTCGCTGCAGCAGAAATGGGATGCGCTTGACCGCTTAAAGAGTGAATCGACAGAGGAAGACTTCTATCGTCGTTTCTCGATGTTCTTCGAACTGATGATCGAGCAGGGATGTACGGCTTGTGCAACATTCGTTGACATTGACCCACAAACCGAAGATCGTGCGATCAAGGCGGGTTTGCGTGCTCGCGAACACTATGCCGATCAGATCACGGTGAAATTTGCCAATCAAACTCTTAAGGGTGTGATTGATCCTGAGGCTCGCAAATGGTTTGATATCGGTGCGGAAATGGTCGATATCATCGGAGGTTTGCCCAAACGTGATGAGCGTGATTTCGGTCGTGCAGCCGAAGCGTTCGACATCTTGCTCGGTACAGCCAAGGCTCAGAACAAGATGGTGCATGTCCACGTTGACCAGTTCAATCTCTCTAGCGAATACGAAACGGAAATGCTTGCTCACAAGGCGATCGAACACGGAATGCAGAACCGTGTTGTTGCCATTCATGGCATTTCAATTGGTGCGCATTCACGCATGTATCGCCAACGTTTGTACACGCTTCTGAAAGAGGCAGGAGTAATGATGGTGTGCTGCCCGACGGCTTGGATTGATACGGCCCACACGGAAATGATTGGTCCCATGCACAATTCCATGACTCCGGTTGATGAATTGGTGCCGGCTGGTGTGACCGTTGCACTGGGTACGGATAATGTGTGCGACGCTATGGTGCCGTGGAGCGCCGGAGATATGTGGCACGAATTGCAGCTGTTGGCAACGGGGTGCCGCTTTGATGATTTCGAACAGTTGGTCAATATTGCCACTGTTAATGGACGGAAAGTTCTCGGTCTTGAGTAAGGGGAAGAAAAATGAAATTTAAGCCCAGCTACACGAGCAGTATTGCCGAGGACATTATGGCCGAGCGACTGATTCGAGCTCAGGCCGTGGAATTTTTGGCTGATGCGCCCATGCGCTTGAAATCGGGTCTGATTTCGCCGGTATATGTCGACAATCGAAAGCT
Source organism: Sutterella sp. (assembly GCA_019410445.1). Classification (GTDB taxonomy): domain Bacteria; phylum Pseudomonadota; class Gammaproteobacteria; order Burkholderiales; family Burkholderiaceae_F; genus Duodenibacillus. The sequence continues at coordinate 2,002 of DXSO01000016.1, read as the reverse complement.
TTTTTCTCATCCCGAAGCTTGGAGCGACATCATCGAGACGATGGCCAGTCGCGTGGAAGAGTATGACTTGGAATTCGATATGGTTGCCGGCGTTGAAGCTGCAGGTTCCATGCATGCTGCTGCTTTGGCATACCGTTTGGGTTTGCCTGCCATCATGGTGCGCCAGAAGGCTAAAACCTATGGCAATCACTCTCGCATTGAAGGCGGCAACGTTAAGGGATTGCGCATTCTGTTGCTTGAAGATCACATCTCTACGGGTTTGAGCTGCATTGATGCAATTCGTGCTTTGCGTGAAGAAGGCGCTCAGGTCATGCAGGTAATGTCGATTACGAATTACGCAATTCCCGAAACAGAACGTCTTTTCCAGCAGGAAGGCATTCATACGTACGATGTAATTGCTTTTGAAAAGGTTGTGCACAAGGCTCGAGAAATGGGGGTCATCGACGATGAGCGTGAGAAGCTCGTGCTTGAATGGCTCCAGACGCCTTGGACTTGGGCTGCCATGCATGGTGTAGTGGCAAGCGCCATTGAAAACTAATGAGCACTGTGATCTATCCCGGGCCTATTTTCGGGCCCGTTCAAAGTCGGCGCCTGGGCAAGAGCCTGGGCGTCAATCTTCTTCCAACGGATGGCAAGATCTGCAGTTTTGACTGTATTTATTGCGAGTGCGGCCTCAATGAGGCTCATAGACCGAAGTTGAGAATGCCCACGCGGGAGGAAGTCAGCGATGCTCTTAAGGCGCGTTTGGCAGTGATGCAAGCCAACGATGATTTGCCTGAGGCTATCACATATTCCGGAAATGGCGAGCCTACTTCGCATCCGGATTTTTTAGCAATTGTCAAAGACACGCTTGCGTTGCGAGACGCCTTTTGCCCAAAAGCCAAGGTGTGTCTGCTTACAAATGCAACTCACCTGAATCGAGACGATGTTTTTGAAGCAATTAAGCTTATCGACCGTCCTTGTTTGAAGCTCGATACGATTAATCCTGATTACATCAAACTTGTCGATCGCCCAAACACACGTTATGACGTTCAGGAGGTTGTTGAGCGCATGAAATCTTTGAAGGGAGCATGCATTGTGCAGACAATGTTCATGCAGGGAACCTTTCAAGGACAAAGCGTTGACAATACGACGGACAAATACGTTGAACCGTGGCTGGAGGCAATTTCTCAAATTCGTCCCGAAGGTGTGGACATTTATACGATTGCGCGCGATACGCCCGTGCTGGGACTCAAAAAAGCTCCTGAAGAAAGGCTTGTCGAGATTGCGGAGCGAGTCGCCGCTTTGGGAATTAGTGCGCACTGGTACGGTTAAATCAGTAGCCGATATATGACGCAAAGTCATTTTGAGTTCGACTAGAAGCTTGTGGCGCCTGTTTTTGCAGCGCCCATGGGCGATAATTACAGAACTGTCTTTGTTAAAAATTGCGCTGCCGGATTTCAGTAAATAATGTTCGGCAATCGGCGCGTCCAACTTGAAGGAGTCCATGGACATGTTTCACCACTCCAACACCATTGCGGTAACCGACAGCGAAGTCTGGAAGTTTATTCAGGCCGAAGTCGATCGTCAGGAGCAGCATATTGAACTGATTGCCAGTGAAAATTACACGTCACCGGCAGTCATGCAGGCACAGGGCTGTCAGCTGACGAACAAGTACGCCGAAGGCTATCCTGGCAAGCGCTACTACGGCGGATGCCAGTATGTTGACGAGGTGGAACGCATTGCCATTGAGCGAGCCAAGAAGCTGTTTTGTGAGCCTGCCGGCGTAGAGATGGCTGTCAATGTTCAGCCTCATTCGGGTGCACAGGCCAACGCCGCTGTCTTTTTCGGCCTGCTCAATCCCGGTGATACCGTGATGGGCATGAGTTTGGCCGATGGCGGTCATTTGTCGCACGGCATGCATCTGAATTTTTCTGGCCGTTACTTCAACATTGTGAGCTATGGCGTTCGCGACGACAGTGAAGAAATTGATTACGATGAAGTTGAACGTTTGGCTCAGGAG
>DXSO01000159.1 GCA_019410445.1 Sutterella sp. | reverse complement strand
GTACATGCGTCACGCAAAGACTATCGAGCAGAACCTTGTGGTTGTTGTTGATAATGACAGATCGCCACAAACCGCGCACTTTAGTTGAAAAGATACGGCTTTCGGCAAAGCCCGAAAGTTCAATCGATACGGAACCTTCGCCGATGCAGGTCAGAATAAAGGTTCGATCGGCAGGCGTCAGAGGCTGGCGCACCATATCAATCTGACGCGGAACGGAGTCAGGATCGGTCTTCGTGACATCGGTCAGTGCCAGAGCGTCATTGATCTCGGAGAGAATAGCCGGAGCCGCGAAAAGACCTGCGGGCAATTTTTCAGGCATGACGACTCTATCGGCACCAACGTTGAGGGCAGCTTCGACGGATCGAGGCAGCAGTGCGGCCACCAAACTCTTGAGCGGTCCGATTTCCAGAAGCCATAAACCGGGAATGGCTGTTTCACACGCTTTGACTTCGGCATTGTGCAGTGAAATACGAACTTCACCTTTGCCGAGCGAGTGCATCAGAAAGGAGGCGCTTTCCGCATCAAGCTTGCCGAGGTCATAGATCCAGTCGGGAGCCTTTTGCGTTTCAAAGGCCTGCAGGAAAACTTTTTCAATTTCCGCAAGAACCTGCAGCGACAGATTGGCTGCGCGACGTTCCGATACTCGATCGAGATCCGGTCCGTCCCAGCCGGTCTTTCGTTTGAATTTCAACTCCACCATTGGACACCTCGAATAGTTGCAAAATGGAAAATCCGTTGCTTGAACATCTCTCGGAGCTTTCAGCTCTGTACCGGTGCGATGGCAAGCGTCTTTTTGTGCGGTTTGGCGCGGGACGTCAAAATTGCGATCAGTTCATCTTGATACTCGTCCCAAGGTCTCAGTCCCTCGATGGCACCGAGCAGTTCACCGTAACAGTAGATGACGACGGCAGGCAGACGACGAATGCCGAGCTTTGTAGCCAATTCGCGTCCGATTGCCGGGTCGGTGAACCAGGCTGCGGCCAGAGTGCCTTCAAAAAGCTTCTTGATCTCAGGAGCAAGCACCGTCATGTCAAGTGTTTCCTTGAACATGTTGGGATCATCGACAAGACATAAAAGACCAAGCCCCTGCAGAGACTTGAGCGCTTCTTCATCGGCTTTGTCGAGCCAGACAAACTCACCGGACTGTTTGAGTCTTACAAACAGAGGATGCGTGTCGGGGTCAATACGTACTAGAGCTTCTGTGACAGCATTGAGTTTCGATTTGCCCATAAGAAAGCGACGTCCAATCAAATAAAACAACAACGACAAAGCGCATGCCGACAACAGCGGCATGACGCAAGGATCTTGAACCATTCTCAACGTATTGACGGTCGGATTCAATAATTCTGAAGCATGGTTCGGATTAGTACCGCTTAGGTCGAAAGGCGTAAGCCTAAACAGGTGCATCAGATTTTTGTGAAAAAAGAATGCTAAACGTAAGTGTAAATACTTATATCTGCGAGAAATATGAATTTTGATCCTCAAAACAGGGTGTGCCTATATTTTAGGCACAACGAAAAGTCACTGATTTTTATGAAAAAAATGCACTTAATACACAGTAATTCACAAAACTCGTGAATAAGTTGTTCACTGTTGTGAAAGGCCTATTGCACAGTGCTTAAGCATTGAAAATAAAGCAAAAATCTTTCGGATCAAAATTTCACTTGACAAGATGTCATCTGTTTGCTTGGTAAAAAAGCCGCTTTGTAAAGTCGAAAGCATTCGATTTTGTCTCTGAAGCAAAAAGTCACTGGCTGTGGATAACTCGCGCCCTATGAAAAGCCAAAAGCACAAGGATGTTGTGTGCCCGCAACACGTTTGAACTCAATGCCCGCCTGGTCTTTTTTCATGACGCAATCTGTCGATGTTGATGAACTTGGCTTAATATTCGGGCTCCGTAAAGATGCAATTCTCGAACGAACGGGATGTGGAAAATGTCGCAGACAGATGAGGAAATCGCTGGCAGACTTCAACGGGTGAGAACTCGTCTTGAGCAGGCGTGCGCGCGTACGAATTCGGTGGTTGAACTGGTGGCCGTTTCGAAAACTTTTCCGCCGCAAGCCGTGTTGGCTGCCGTGCAGGCGGGTCAGCTCGTATTTGGTGAGAACTATGCACAGGAAGGTTGTGCAAAGGTTGATTGGTTCAGAACTCATTGCCCGCAGGCCGGTCTTGTCTGGCATTTCATCGGACCGCTTCAGGCCAACAAAACGCGGGGCGTAGCCGAACGATTTGACTGGGTCGATAGCATAGATCGCTTGCGTATAGCCAAAAGACTCAATGATCAGCGACCTGCGGAGATGCCGCCTTTAAACGTACTCATCGAGGTCAATATCAGTGCTCAGCAGAGCAAAAGCGGAGTCAAGCCGGAAGAGCTGCTTGCATTGGCTCGTGAAATTGCCGCATTGCCGCGTTTGAAGTTGCGCGGATTGATGGCGATACCTGAGCCAGAGACGGAAGATGAGAAGATTCGTCAGCCTCTGCGCGCCATGAAAACGCTTTTCGAGTCTCACAAGCATGAATTCGGATGGGACACGCTTTCCATGGGAATGAGTGCCGATATGGTGCAGGCCGTAGAAGAGGGTGCGACTATGGTGAGAGTCGGCAGCGCCATTTTCGGCGCACGTCACTACCCGAACTTGTCTACGCATTAAAGTCAATTTGAATTCAGAGGCTTTGCCATGATTCGCCATCACAGCCTCACAAGCGCTCAGGCCACGCTGATCGGTCTTTTTGCCCCTATTTGCTGGGGCATGTCCGTAGGACTGGTTCGAGGCATCGCTGAGGGATTCGGCATGGCTCAAGGGCAGTTTCTGCTCTACACCATTGCAACGCTGAGTGTGTATCTGGCCGTCGGCCTTCCGGATTTTCACCGGATGGATCGACGATATCTTTGGCTGGGCATTCCCACGGCCAACATCAGTTCATTGTCGTTTTGTCTGGCAATTTTTACGTCTGAAGGCGGGGCGCAGACAATGGAAGTCGGCATGGTCAATTATCTATGGCCGTCGCTGACGATTTTATTTGCCGTTGTTTTCAACCGCGTCAGAACGCGTTGGTGGCTTATTCCGGGCATCATGCTTGCCTTTGCGGGGATCGTCAAGATACTGAGCGGAGAGGAAGGTTTTTCTCTTGCTGAATTTGCTTTGCGTTTGTCGCAGAACCCTACGAGCTACATTTTTGCGCTGACTGCGGCCGTAACATGGGCCGGGTATTCGAGCATGACGCGAGCGTGGGGAGGCTCAAGCAATCCCTCAACAATCATTTTCTTAATAGATACGCTGATTTTCGGACTGTTTTGGCTGCTGGGAATTGGTTCGCAGCCGATGGCGGCAGAAGCTCACGGTTGGCTCAGTGTGGTGCTCGGAGGGATCGCTGTCGGAATGGCCTACGTTGCCTGGACTCTCGGCATGAGTAAAGGCAATATCACCGTCTTGGCGGCCGCCTCGTATTTCACTCCCGTACTTTCTTGCCTTTTTGCCGCGGTGTGGATTGATGCCAAGCTCGATTCGGCGTTTTGGCTGGGGGTGGCGATGGTTGTGGCCGGCTCGCTTCTGTGTTGGGATGCAACAGGACGGGGCGTAAGAGTGCTTGATAAAAAGAAGAGCTGTCAACCGAAATCCTGAGTCGCGTTCAGAAAGAACGGCTCTGCGGGCAGCGAAGACGCATAACGATAAAGTCGGTTTGCTCTTTGAGGCGAGATTCAAAGAAAAGGCCTCCTGCGATGCAGGAGGCCTTAAGTTCAAGCCGTTAACTCAGAACGGCGCCCTTCATGCCGGAACTGACCTGCTTGGCGTAACGAGACAGGTAACCGGTTGTGACGCGCGGCTGGCGAGGCTGCCACAGCGCACGGCGTCGAGCCATTTCTTCATCGGAAACATCAACGCTGATTGAGTTGTTCGGGATGTCAATCGTGATGATGTCGCCTTCTTCAATCAATGCGATCGGACCGCCGACGGCGGCTTCCGGGGAAACGTGACCGATGGCTGCTCCGCGAGTGGCTCCCGAGAAACGGCCGTCGGTAATCAGAG
>DXSO01000158.1 GCA_019410445.1 Sutterella sp. | reverse complement strand
AACTGCAAGCGCACGGACTGTGTGGACGTCTGTCCGGTTGATTGCTTCCACGAAGGCCCCAACTTTGTCGCCATTGACCCCGATGAATGCATCGACTGCGCCGTATGTGTACCGGAATGCCCCGAGGGAGCCATTTTCGCAGAAGAAGATGTCCCTGCCGATCAGCTTGATTTCATTCAGATCAACGCTGAGCTCTCGCATCAGTGGCCTTCCATTACGCGCAAGAAGCCGTATCCGGACGATGCTGATCAATGGGTCGGCGTCCCCAACAAACGTCAGTACCTGAAGCGCTAATCGAACATTGTTCGCAATTTTTTCTCGATATCAACGCTTTTGCTTTCAAGGAGTTTCCACTCATGGCGATTTGTCAAACCAAGGTTGTGCATGCACAAGCCGTTGCTGACAATGTGACACATCTCAAATTGGCCGTGCCAGAGGGGTGCACGTGGCGTACCGGCGAATTCGCCCGCATTGCCCTGCCCGCCGCATGTGAACCGCAGTGGCGCTGTTATTCCATTGCAAGCAAATCCGGTTCTCCCACTCTTGACTTCTTTATTGCTCGCGTCAAAGGCGGTGCAGTAAGTCCGAGATTGTGCAATCTCAAGGCTGGGGACGATATTCTTGTTGATACCGAGATGAACGGCATGCTGCTTGAGTCCAAGCTCCAGCCTGGTGGCCGTGACCTTTGGCTCATTTCAACCGGTACAGGAGTGGCTCCGTTCATTGCTGTTGCTTCTGACTCATCAATTACCGACAAATACGAGCACATCTATCTCGTACACGGCGTTCGCAATTGGAATGAAACGCAGTATCTGCAGCGAGTGCTGACTCCTCAGTCGAAGCTGCGCGTCATGGCTTGTGTTACCCGCGATACCGGCGCACTCATCGATATGCGCATTCCGGATGCGTTGGAAAACGGACTTCTGGAAGAAGTGGCAGAAACAAAAATCACTCCCGAAGCCAGTCGCGTCATGCTCTGTGGAAATCCTGCCATGGTCAAGGCAGTTCGAGCCAGTCTCAGAAGTCGAGGTGTTGTCAGTCCCCGAAACGGCGAACCCGGTCAGTTGCTTGCGGAAAACTTCTGGATCTGATCTCCAAAACAAGCTGCCGACTTCATAAGAACTCGGCAGTTTATTTTTTTCGGAATTTTGTTCATGCCCGATACAAACAACACCGAACTCCTTGCTGAAGCGCTTTGTCAGGTTCTGCCACAAACACAGTGCCGCCAATGCGGTTTTGACGGTTGTGCTCAGTATGCCTTTGCTATCGCTCAAGGCAAAGCAGAAATCAATCGTTGCGCGCCCGGCGGAAAAAAAGGCGTTGAAAAACTTGCGGCACTTACCAAGCAGGACGTGTTGGACATCAATCCTGAATACGGTCAAGAACTGCCCTTTGCAGTTGCTCGCATTGATGCGCTGCGTTGCATAGGCTGTCGACTGTGCGATGCCGCTTGTCCGGTCGGTGCAATCTCGGGCCTGCCCAAACATCTTTTTGCAGTCATAGAATCCGCTTGTACGGGATGCGGACTGTGTGTGTGCGCCTGTCCTGTCAATGCCGTAGAAATGATTGAAAATGAACGCGTATGGACCGAAGCTGATGCGTCAAACGCCAAAAAGGCTTATGAAAGTACGTGCAAACGACGCCAACAAAAAGCCGAAAAACGCAGAATGCAATTGGCTCAGGCAACGACAAACAAAAATTCGGTCTTGATGCAGGCACTGCTCAAAGCGCAGACTCTTCGGAGTAAATGAGGTGTTCGATGAATGCTCAAACACGTCGTCAGATTTTGGAACGTCTGAAAAACGAACGTCCCGATCCGGAAAGTGAACTCAACCATAGGAATCCTTTTGAGCTGTTAATAGCGGTTATGCTGTCGGCTCAGGCCACCGATAAAAGCGTCAATCAAGTCACTCCCGCTCTTTTTGAGGCTATGCCAGACGCCGCGGCGATGGCAAGTAAAACACCAGAAGACATTGAACCATTCATCAAAACGATTGGTCTGTACCGCAATAAAGCCAAACACGCCGTGGGAATTGCCAAAGCCCTTATGGAGCGCTTCAACGGCGAAGTACCTCAGAGTCTTGAAGAGTTGACTTCTCTTCCCGGTGTCGGCCTCAAAACGGCAAAGGTCGTTTTGAATGTTGCATTTCACAAGCCCTATATTCCGGTTGACACGCACATCTTTCGCGTGTGTCAGCGCACTGGATTGGTCATGGCCAAAACTGCCAATGAATGCAGTGAAAAACTCGAACACGCTCTGCCCAAAGAATACCTTTTAGGAGCACACCACTGGATTCTTCTGCATGGTCGATACTGCTGCACTGCTCGCAAACCTCAGTGCAATGCGTGTCCGATCGCGGATTTATGCAATTGGCCTGATAAGGAAGAAACTCTGTGATGCTTCTGGGTAATCATGGAAAACATCTCCATTGAGCTTTTGCTCTATTTAGCCGCCGGAGCTGCACTCGGCGGCTTCGTCAATGGTTTGTCCGGATTCGGCACCGGTCTGATGAGTTTGGGTATCTGGCTTCAAGTCATGCAAGTGGAAGAAGCTGTCCCTGTCGTGGCCGCGATGAGCGTCATCAGCGGTCTGCAAAGCCTGTGGCTGACTCGCCATGCCGTCAGAACAGGACTGCATCGACTTCCCCGGTTTTTGTTTCCTGCGTTAATTGGGTTGCCGATTGGAGCTTGGCTGCTCAACTGGATTGATGCAGCTCACCTAAAGCTGTCTGTGGCCTTTTTCATGCTGTTTTATACGGCCTTTTTCCTACTTAGAGGACGACTAAGCCAATTGTTCACACGGGAACATCCGTCTTTGGACTGCCTAGCGGGACTTTTCGGCGGCGTTATGGGCGGAGCGGCATCACTCTCCGGAGTTATTCCAACCATGTGGTGTGCTCTACAGCCTTGGGACAAATTTCAGACAAGTGCTGTTCTTCGTCCCTACAACGTAGTTATTCTGTCGCTTGCCTTCCTTTGGTATCTCGCAGCTGGGCACGTCTCATTTACAACGTGGATTTACACTGCCGTCGCATTGCCCGTAACGCTTGTATTTTCCCGCATAGGTGTCGCTACGTTCAAAAAACTGACCGATGACATGTTTCGCAATGTGTTGGTCGGTTTAATGCTTCTGAGTGCCTTTTCAATCCTGGCGCGTGAATTGCTTCCTGACCAATTTCTCTAAGAGCTGACGACTTTTCGACCATGCTCAAGCACCATCCCTACCTTTCATACCCGGCGGCTCGTCTGGCCTGCATGCTCTATTTCATGGCGCCCGGACTTGCATACGGACTCATCACATCCCGCATGCCCGCTCTAAAGAACATGACCGGTGCAACTGAGGGGGAACTTGGCGTAATTCTCCTGTGCTTCGGGCTGTCCGCACTAATAGGATTGGCATTTGCACCCTATCTCATTGAAAAAATTTCCGCAAAGAAGACGCTTTTGCTTTCCAGTCTAGCGTGCATGCTTTTTACCATCCTGGTCTCATTGTCGTCATCTGTGCTGTATTTCGGTGCTGCCATGTCACTATTGGGCATCTGCATGGGGTTGTGTGACGTAACGATGAATGTTCAAGGCGTGGCCGTCGAACGTACATACAAGAAAAGCGCAATGAACATTCTGCACGCAGGCTACAACATTGGTGCCGCCGTTGCCGCCTTTTCCGGGTCCCTTTTTGCCGCCACTTCATTCGACCTGTGGGTCAATTTCTCGCTTTTGGTCGTTGCATTGTGCTGCCTTCTGTGGTGGGCGGAACCTCGCCTTTTGCCCGATACCCCCAGCAACCAAAATAAATGCTCAAATATCGAGACTGCAAAACAGCCGAATCGTCAGTCGTTGCCTCTGTTGGTCTGGATCTGCGGCTTTTTATGCATCTGCTGTTACGTTTGTGAAGGCAGTGTCGGAGAGTGGGGCAGCCTGTACCTGCATCAAATCAAAGGAGCTCCCGAGTCTATTGCCGCGCTTGTTTACGCAGGCTTTTCGGTTTGCTCTCTTCTGTGCCGTTTGGCTGCAGATCGTTTGCGCAACAATTTCGGCGATTTTTTTGTGAGTACGTGCGGCTCCGTGATCGCCCTTGTTGGCA
>DXSO01000157.1:1589-4090 GCA_019410445.1 Sutterella sp. | reverse complement strand
CCTTATTACAATAAAAATTTACTTATATCCTTGACATATATTCAATATTGACTCGTTATTTATTAATCCATCGTTCAAAATCAGCAAGATTTTCATTTATACTCGATTGGGTGCTGTGAAACCCTTCGCGAATATCGGATTTCGGACAAAATCGTCGAATATCAGCCCAAGCTCCCTCAGGATCGGATGAAGCCGACACTACAAACGGCTTGATTCGTTTGCCATCGAGTGGATGATCCATCAGAAAGGTAGCCATCGGAACGGAAATTCCGCCCCACCAATATGGCGTTCCCAAATAAATAGTCTGATACTGCGATAGATCCGGAATGACGGTTTTTATTTCTCGACGTTTTCCCGTCCGTTTTTCCTCCCGCGCAATATCCGTCATATCTCCGTAATCATCCGCATATGGATCCCGCACCTCGAGTCTGAGCAAATCCGCTCCAATGAGCTGAGAAACTTGTTTCGCCAGTTTTTCCGTGCTGCCGGTACGTGAAAAATAAATAACGATGGAACGCGAATGATCAACAGCCCTTTCAGCTGCTTTTGATTCCATTCCCAAAAAATTCGAAAGCACCGTCGCAATACCACTCATAAGGATGCATCGACGTTGTAAAGATAAGTTCTCTTTCATATAACACCCCGAAGTTCTTTTAAGCTGTCTCTTTTATTTTCCGATTAGTTCGGCTGAATCTTCTCGAGTCGATTAGCACCCACTCGAATCGGCTGAATGTCATAACTAGCGGCATCCGCCTGAATCAAAGGATCTGAGTCGAGAATACTTTTCAACGTTTCCGGAGACGCCGACTCGGCAATGATCCAACCGCCGGACTTTTCAATAAACGGGCCGTACGCTTGAAAATGACATTTGTCGTATTCATCGCTCAGCCAGGCAAGATGGGAGCGAACGAAAGATTCCTCCAGTTTCGAAGCTTTAATCGATACGATGATCAAGTACTGAGTCACGATTGAACCTCCACTGAAACCTTTGACTATCCAATGTTCCGTCCTTCGATCGCCTCGACGACTTTGCGAGCATGAACTTCAGCCTGCTTCTGAACGAAGTCTCTTTTTTCAGCCGATGAAACATCCTCCATGACCAGCATCCCACCGGAAACCACAGGTGCCATCCACTCCAGACCGCAATAACATGCGCTCTGTTCAAGCGGCTTTAAATACGTCTCAATTCCATGGTTCATGGCACCACCCTCTTTGTATTCGTCTAGTGATGCCCCGGTCGTCAGAGACGGCAATAATTTCTTGCCATGAAGTGCATTGCCTGATGCACCGTATGCAAAACCGTATGTAAAAACTTCGTCCCACCAAGTTTTTGTCAGCCCCGGCAGCGCATACCAGTACAAGGGAAACTGCAGTACAACCAGATCCGCTTTACGAAGTTTTTCCTGTTCGGTGCCGACATCAAATTGGCCGTTGATGCAGACCTCTGCAAGCGTATGAACCGTTGCCTGAGGCAGAAGCTTTTGGAGAGCTTCAATGATTCGCTGATTGGCAAAAGAACGTGACGGAGACGGATGTCCGTTGACGATAAGAATATTCATAAGAGCATTACTCCCATAAAAAATGCATGGCATCAGAACTCGTTGTTTCGCGCAGCCTCTGAAACTTCCCTGCCGACCAACATTCCGCTTGCCAATACGTCCGAAAGACGCGTACTGATCGACCCGCAAACCGCTCCGGCTGCATAAAGACCAGGAATAGGCCGGTCATCCTTGGCCGCCAAAACCTCAAACTTCGGATTCACTTCCAGACCGCCTTCAGTTTTGAAACGAACCGCTCGACTCGGCGTTGAAACGTAATAAGGAGGCCGCAATGGCCTAAACAAAGGATCCCGTCGGCCAAACGGATCCGAACCAGACAGCGAATCCCGCTCAACGGCCCGGATAGTGCGTGCCAGTCCATTGGGATCCACACCGGCTTGCCGCGCAGCCTCTTCTATCGAATCACCCCGAAAAAGACCCCCTTGCCTGAGCAATTCTTCGAATCGCCAGCGTTTTGCATTAGGACCACAGAAAGTTTCTTCATCAAAAACCACAAAGCCTTGCTCACGCTTGTTTCGCAAAAGCGCCAAGGCGCACCCCGTGTATCGGGCGGCGTTCTCATTGACGAAACGGTTGCCGCTGCGATCAACGAGAATGGCGGAGTCCGTATCAAACAACAGCCATGAAGGCGACAAAACTCCCTTGTCGGGCGCAGCAAAAAGCTTGGGCATAGACTCCATATCTTCAAGCGCCGCGCCAATCTCGCGCCCCATCCGTATGCCGTCGCCGTCATGCCCCGGCGGAACGCCCTCGCCCACAGCGGTAAAACCGGTTGGCACGGAAGACCAAACTCGTTTGTAGCGCCGCATCATCGCGTCATTGTTAATAAAGCCCCCGCTGGCAACAATCACGCTTCGAGCGCCGATCGCGTACGTACGCTCAGGATCACCGGAAAAGTCGACTTGAACACCCATCACTCTGCCGCTGCGAGTCAGCAGCGTT
>DXSO01000157.1:0-1579 GCA_019410445.1 Sutterella sp. | reverse complement strand
GTTCGAACATCAACGCCGAGACGAGTGATTTCATCTTGAATTTGCTTTACGAAAACAGACATTGCTCCGGGCTGCGAAACCAAGAGAAACGGCTGAGCCTTGGAAGGAGGCAGAAATCTCACGCCGAAAGACTCCAACAGATCGATAACCCGTGGGGATTGAGCGATGGTTCGATGGAGAACTTCCGGGTTGTGTTTAGCTACACCTGAGTAGATGGGCGACAAAGGAGAGTTGTCGCGAACCTTACTCAAGGGTTCGTCATCGATTCCGGAAAGAATGCGCTGCCAATAATCTTCAACCTCGACATTTCGAATCCCCGCACGATCATGGTGCCGTGTTCGAGCCGAGACAAAGACCCCTGCAGACAACAAACCGTCTCCGCCCAGCCATGCACGGCGCTCAAGCAGAATCACGCGTAAACCGCTTTTTGCCGCCTGCTGTGCGGCAACCAATCCGGCAAAGCCTCCGCCCACCACGACAACGTCGGTTTCTTCCTGAAACCGTACCGTGCCTGCTGACGCGGGAAGCGTGCCGGCAATTGACATCGTCGCAAACGACTGCAATAAAGTTCTGCGGTGCATCTTCGTTCTCCGAATCCAATCAAATCATCTGATTCACTCAACTTTCAAGCACTGAAGAGTTCATCTCTTGGTGATGAAATTTTCACTCCGTAAAAAACGATAAACAATCTTTTTTTTGCACAAATTCCTGCCTATTTCTCTCAATAAAGCTATCTTTGATATATTCTTGTCACGACAAGCAGGAGATAGGAATCATGAGCAGCAGTCACATCAACTGGCTGGAATACATTCGCGAGGAAATCTGTGCGGAACTGCCTGAAAGCACGACTCGGGAAACCTCGCTTCCCGGGCTGACGTATTACCGCCGGCACAGTGAAAACGTGATTGACACATCAACCGGACAAATCATGGTTGCACTGCTCGTATCAGGAAAGAAAGCGACCCGAATCGGCGAACGCGACTATGTGTATGATGCGGGTCAATGTCTTGTTTCCGGCGTAGCGCTGCCGGCTACGTTTCACGCCGTCAAAGCCACTCCCGCAGAGCCTTTTCTGGCTTTGTCCGTAGAACTTGACCTGCAGATGCTGGTTGACGTTGCAACAAGAATAGAAATGGGATCTCCCTGCCCCGAAGTTTCTGAGGGAGTGTTCGTTCTGGATGCAAATGAGGACTTGCTCGAAACCTTCTATCGCCTGACTCGGTTGCAAAAACGCAGCCGTGAAGAAATTGCCATACGTGCGCCCATGCTGCTGGCCGATCTTCACTACTTGCTGCTGGCGTCTTCATGCGGTCCAAAACTACGCGCGTTGGCCAGCGTCGGCACCCAGAGTCACGCAATCCTTAAAAGTGTTTCCTGGATCAAGGTTCATTTTCGAGAACGCATCAGCATCGAGTCGCTGGCTCGCGCAGCCAACATGTCCGTCGCCACCTATCACCGGCACTTCCGAACGATTACCGGCATATCCCCTCTTCAATTCCAGAAACGCATTCGAATCTACGAGGCACAGCGGTTGATGCTCTCCAACGGGTGTAATGTCGCCAATGCCGCTTATGACGTG
>DXSO01000156.1 GCA_019410445.1 Sutterella sp. | reverse complement strand
ATTTTCATTCTAACTATATCATATGATTTCTCAAATATTGCATAAAAATTATCATTTATAATCATTATCATTAAACGCTAATTTATTACTGCCATAATGCACTTTCAAAAATAACCTTTTGAGCTTAAAAGATTAAATGGTATTTGTACCTCGCTTACTTTCAGCTAAGTTGTGCTAGTAATTACTGCTTTGTTCTTTTAATTAAGTTTGCAATTACCTAACTGACAGGAATTATTTGTAGACTCGAATCCAGTCACTAAGTCATCTATGTTGTTTGTATCGAATCAATTTGAAGATTTATAAACCTCGTTCCTAGTCTGTATACTCCCGATTCACTGTTATCGTTTTTCTGACTAGATTTAGACGGTATCCATGAAATATTCCACAAGAGAATGGCGAACAAGGATTTCAGTAGACGATTAGTAAGTCCACTGCCACAAACTGCCTTTTCAACGTTTACAAGAATGGTTGATCTGCCAATCTCCGCTTCGGTTTCGTTAACTTCTTATGTTTTTACTCATCGTTGCGGACCAAGAGTTCTAAATAGTCGTCTTTGAGAGCATTTGTTGAAATTTCCGAATTTTCTGACTCTGTCGGTGACAAGCTCTTTTGACGATGCTACTTTTTTGGATGGATTTTCTAATGCGGGCTGGTTTTCACAAGATCGTTACGAAAAATTTCGTAACGATGTAATGCGTAATAGATTTTAGGAGTTACATGGTATTGCCTCAATCACTGTAGTAAACGCTCAAACGCAGCCGTGGAAGGCACAGACGCTGACCAATAATCCCGAGAGAGTGCAATCGCTTTCTTGGGAATTTTTTTGTCCGCGTCACATTACAGATCGGGCAATGTCTTTAGCGATTGCGATGATCAAACAGGAGTTTTTTTCGCAATGAATCGTTATGCAAAGGCTTATGTCGTCTGACCGAGTCAATCGCTATAAAGAAATAGCCGTCGCATTGACCGTAACAATTGCTTTTTCCATGCCGAATCATGCAGTGCAGCAGGAAGTTGGAAGCGTGGACTTGCCGCGGCATTTTGTTAGAGCAAGTTTTTTTGCTCATCACTACTTTAGTTTTAACGTCTCCATAAAAACGCGGGATTTGAAAGCGTTGCCGGAATCAAAACTTATCTGCCAGCTGCAGGCGAATGTGCAGACGAATGCATCGACTAGTTTCTCCGAAAAAAATCGGAGTCGTTTGAACTGTCCCCACTTTGTGAGACAGGTTTTAACTAAGCGCGGATCAAACCTAATGAACTGATCGCTGCAGAAATCTTTTGGCCGCGCTTGAACCTGTGCTTAGAGATTTTCAGGAACTGCAGTCTCCGGATTTTGGCAGAGACAAAAGAACATTGATTCGCGTGGGTGCGCCGATTGAAGGATCCCTTGATTTTTACTGCTTTGACTATATGAAGTATGCAGAGAACAACAGCAATATTGAGTTTGAGATTCAGCCTGAGGTCACCGAGCAGGATGTACTAAACAGAAATGTCGACGTGGCTATGCTCAACCATTTGCAGGATGATCCTTCGCAGTTCAAAATCAGAGCGATTGCAACCACAACGACTTTCCCGTTGGCAACACCGGAGTATCTCAGACGTTACGGCATTCCTCGTTGTTTGAGTGATCTGAAGCATCATCGAGGACTACTGTTGAAAACGCGAACGTTCCCCGTGACGCGTTTTTTAAGCAAGGGAGATCTGACCTCGGCGACATTGCAGTGGCGAACTGTTTTTTATACGCATGATCAATTCATGCTGAAAAAGTTGGTGATGAACCACTGGGGTATTACTGTCGATCTTTACGGCGGCCATGTGCTTCAAGAAATTGAGTCCGGTGAATTGGTGCCGTTTTTAGAAGGTTGGTCAAGGCCGCGTTGGAATATGTGTATTGTCACTCGGCAGGATGTCGAGATTTCTTGCAAGGAAGTTCGTTGTTTTGCTGAATGGTGGAGTGCGCGTCAAAGCAGTAATGATGCCGACCGAATGCATCGAAGTCACGCGGCATGTGCTCGGTCCAGAGAGAAGAATGCTGATTTGTTTCGGTAGGAACAGAAAGCCGATACGATTGAATCGGCAAAACGAACATGGGGTCTCGTTTTATCGGGAGATTCGATGTTCGTTTTGCTCTGTTGGAGCTCCGTAACGGAAAACGGAGCTCACAATGGAAACAATGGCTTTTTACTGAAGGGCTGTTGGCAAAACCAATTTTTTAATGTCAACTTCCTTTTGCATCATGCCGTTTTCAATCAGGAATTTCTGATCAAGGTAAAGGCTTTCGATGTCTTTGTCCGTAACGGTGCTGTAGTAGTTTGACCAATCGGCCAACGTTTGAGCATCCTTAATGGATATGCTGTGTTCTTTGGCTCCGATTTCAATGGCTGCTTCTTTATTTTCGGTAATCCATTTGAGTGCGGCACGGTGTGTTTTGACCACTAATTCGAGAGCTTTCGGGTAGTTTTGGGCAAAAGAACCGCTTGCTGTCATGACAAGGTTGACGTTGACGAGATCTTTGGCTGTCGTGATGACTTTGCAGCCGCTTTCTTCAGCTTTGATGACTGCGCTGGCAGCCAGCAGCGCGGCATCAGCGTTTCCGGTTAAAAGTGCAGAGAGTGCTGGAGAAGGATCCATAGAAACGAAGTCCACGTCATGAATTGACATGCCTTCTTTTTTCAGGGCGGCTACCAGCATTTGATGCAGTACTGTTCCGCGAGGTCCCGCTACTTTTTTGCCCCTGAGATCTTTGACAGTGAGTTTTTTGCCTTTTGGTCCGACAATGGCGAAAGTATCGGCAGGATGTGCAACACCGTCAGCGATCAGAACCGTACTGTCGGCACCGTTGCTCATGAGAAAGGAGGCAGTGTTCATGACGGCAGAAATATCAATTGCTCCGGCAGCCATGGCCTGGGCCTGCTTGGCTCCTGACGTGATGTTATGCCAGACGATTTGCGTGCCGTAGCCTTCAAAGGCCTTTTCAAGCATGGAGCGTTCTTTCAGAACCATATTCTGAAGATTGAAAGGGGCTTTGACATAAACGATGTTGAGCTCATCGGGCATGCCGTCGGAAGCTGCCATGGCATTGCAGGTCAACAGACCGGAAACAGCCAAGGCCGTCAGGGTGCGCTTAAAGAAAGAGTGCATAAGGGGTACTCCACAAATTAAAGAGAATGATCGTTGTTGGTATTGGAAAAGAATGAATTCAGAATTTCATCGGCTAAAGCGGCAACGGCTGGTTGCCCTATGCTTCGCGGATAGTCGGATTCAAGATGCCAGACGTTCTGAATGCGACCGTTTTTAAGTTTGCAGATGCATTTGGAAAGCAAGACGGCTTCCGGCACATCATGCGTAACCAAGATGGTTGTCATAGGGCGTGCACGGGCTATGTTGATAAATTCGCTTCTTAGTCGTTCCCGGGTGAGCGCGTCCAGAGCACTGAAGGCTTCATCGAGAAGCAATACGTCAGGATGCCGGCATAAGGCGCGAGCCATTCCGACGCGCTGAGCCATGCCTCCGGAAAGCTGATGCGGATACTTGTCTGCCGCAGCGCTCAAACCCACGATCTGCAGAGTGTCCTCAACCAAAGCTTTTTGTTCGGCCATGGGTTTGTGTCGTACGGCCAGTGCGATGTTTTGACGGGCTGTTAGCCACGGAAATAATCGCGGTTCTTGAAAAACGGTTGAGATGACGGGGTGGCGCTGAGACTGTTGGTTGCTTCCATCAACAAATGAAATAACGCCGGAGTCGACCTTTTCCAAACCGGCAATCAAGCGTAGCAACGTCGTTTTGCCACAGCCGCTTTCGCCGACAATAGACGTGATTTCACCGGCACGAAATGTAAAACTCAGATCTTGAAGCGGCTGTTGGTCGGGAAAACTTTTGCAAAGTTTGCTGCAGGAGACGGAAAACATTATTTCGCCTCCGAGGTTGCGTGCTGAGTTGCCATCTGAGGAATGAATCGGCGAAGCAGGTTATTTAACAGACGATCTGCAATGATGCCAAGTACCGCGATGGTGATGATGCCTGCAAAAACACAGTCGGTTTTGAGATATTCGCCGGATTCATTGATCAAATAACCCAGACCTGAAGAGGCGGCGATTAACTCGGCTCCGACCAGGGCTCGCCAGCTGTAGCC
>DXSO01000155.1 GCA_019410445.1 Sutterella sp. | reverse complement strand
ACGCGATTCTTAATCTCGGCCATTTTTCCGTCATTCATGCGGCTCATGCCGTTGACGTTGGAGTAGCCCAGGTAGCCGCACACACGGCTGATCACCGACAAGTTGGAACTGCCGCAATGCGGACACTTGAAAAGCACATTCGTACTGTGCTCGCCGCAGTCTCCGCAATAAGCGCTGTCAAAATTCACACCCTGATAAAAACCCTTTTCCATGCCGCGGCCGATCATGGCACGCACGGCCTGCATGTTTTCAGGATTGTCCAGACGCACGTACTGAATGTGGCCGCCTTCGCACAGATGGAAGTCTTCGAACTCACGATCCTGCTTTTCAAAAGGCGAAATCTCTTCGGTCACATTCACATGGAATGAATTCGTAAAGTAGTCGGCACTGTAGTGCGGAGTTGTGGCAAAAACATTTTCCACGCCGCGCTTGCGGCAGAAACGCTCGTACTGTCCTGCCTGAGTGGCGCACAAACTCTCGGCCGGCGTGCCGTAGATCGCGTACAGATATCCATCCTGCTTTTTGAATTCGGCCAGCTTTTCCTGCAAATGACGCAGAATTGCCGCTGAAACCTTGCCGCCTTCGTCCACCAAACGCTTGCCGGTCCACAAATACGTCGTTTCATCAAGAGCGGTAATACCGAAAGAAGCCGTCATGTAACGAACCAAATCGCCGACAGCATCGTCCGGATTCTTGGTACCCTCGTACAGTCCGCCTTGCGTGAAGGCAAGCGGATTGGACGAACACTTCTGCTGACGCACGATGTCGTAGCGCTACTTGAAGAAGGAACGAATCACTTCAAGACGATCGTCGAGCAGCGTCCAGAACGCATCCTGCCAATTATCCGGATGCTCGATCTGTGCAAGCTTCAAAATGATCGGCAAGTTGAGGGAAACCGCACCGATGTTGCATCGACCGATGGTAATGGCTTCGCCTTTTTCATTCTTCCACAGCGACAAGAAGGCGCGGCAGCCCATCGGAGACGTGATGGCGCCGTACTTCTGGAAAATCTGCGAAACGCTGCCGTACTGACTCGACAGCGACAGATAGTCGGGATACATGCACTGAGCCGAAGTCTTGACCGCCTCATCGAGCAGTCCCGAAGAGAACGGATCAGCCTTGATCTGCTTTTCGTCGTACAGATACACAAGCTTGGGGAAGACAACGGGCTTGCCGTCCTTGCCGTGGCCATTGAGGCGCACCTGCAGCATGATCTTGCCGATCAGATACAACCAGCTCTTTTCACGTTCGGCGTACTTGCTCGGATCCCACTGCCCGAAGGTAATCGTCGTGAAGGCAAAGTCACCGCGGCTGCAGGGTACGGTGTTGAGCTTGAGTTCCAGAGACTGGAAACCCTGCTCGAGCTCGCGCACGACATCCTTGCCGGCGATCTCTTCGGCTTTTGCTTCGTCAAAACCGAGTTCCATGTACTTCTCGACGGCAGCCTTCTCGCTTTTGAGAACGTAAGGCAGCAGCACCTTGTCGAGTTCAGCAAGCGTAAATCCTCCGAACTGCTGAGCGGTTGCCACGAGCGTGACGTCACCAATTACCTGCAGAGCCGACAGCACGGTCTTGGGTTCGGTGTACTGCACGTTGGACATTTCAAAGCCGCCCTTGAGAACGTTGCCGATATCGAAAAGGCAGCAGTTGATGCATCCCAGAATCATGTCCCGCAAGTCATGAATGTAGATGTCGCCGCGCTCGATGAGTTCTTTTTCCTTGCCGGACAAATAGAACTGCTTGTAGAGCGACTTCGTGAGGTACCCCTTGATGAGAGACCCCTTGGTCGAGACTAGAGAGCTGTCGAAGTTGGCATTTTCACGATCGCCCAAACGCAGCACGTCGTCGGCGTCCTGACGAAGCTGCTCAAACGTCTTGGCATAGGTCTGCTTGTAGTAGCGATACTCGGCGTAGGCATCGGCCACTTCCTTGTACTGAAGGAAAGCCAGAACCGCAATGACCATTTCATGCAGTTCGGCAACCGTTACCTGATCACGATGCTCAACGCGGCTGAAGACCTCGTCGGCAATCTGGGTGAGGTGATTGGCATCAATGATCTTGTCGCAGCGAAAGGCAGCCTTTTTGACGGCACCCATGATCTTCTCGGCATTGAAGCTCTCGATCGTTTTATCTTTTTTAACTACTTTCAGCATGTGATCCATCACCAAATATCGTTGTCGGAAAACGATGAATTCAAACAATTGCCGATTCGAAAATTTGCCCGTAAATCAGGGATTTCCAAACAAACGGCAGAAAAAATTCCTTCGCCGACTTCCCACTTGATATGGGGTCAATTGCGAAGGAACATACAACGGGTTGTTATTCTACAATTCAAAAACAACGCGTCAAGAGCTCTCAGCCTGCTCTCATAGACTCGACTAAATCCACATTTGGACGAAGCGGCTCGAAAAACAAGGCGCAACAGCGAAATCGGGGTTCATCGAAAATTTCTTTTCGATAGTTTCAACCTATGGGAGTTTTGCCACCAAATCGGCTGCACACACTCGAGCCCGTTGGTCGACATCAAGAATCTCCTCAAGACTGCCCGCCTCTTTCGGATCGGCCATCGTCTGCATCGCTTCAAAACAAACCCGAGCAATTCCCGTAAAGGAAATCTTCTCGGAAAGGAAAGCCTCGACGGCAATTTCATTGGCCGCATTGAGCACGATGCTTGCCGTACCGCCGGCCTTTAAGGCATCGTAAGCATAGCCAAGCTGCACAAACCGAGAAACGTCCGGCTCTTCGAACGTCATCTGAGAGAGCTCAAAAGGATTGAGCCGCTTCACGCCCGCCGACAGCCGTTCGGGCCATCCCAAACAATATGCCACGGGATGACGCATGCTCGCCGTTCCGAGCTGGGCCAAAAACGAGCCGTCGGCGTATTCAACCATCGAGTGAACCACGGACTGAGGATGAACAACCACACTGATGCGATCGTGCGGAATGTCAAACAGCCACCTTGCTTCAATCACTTCAAGACCCTTGTTCATGAGAGTGGCCGAATCGATTGAAATCTTCTGCCCCATTTTCCAAGTCGGATGCGCAAGAGCCATGGCAGGCGTCACTGTTGACAGATCCAGATCCTTACGGCTGCGAAACGGTCCTCCGGAACACGTCAGCCACAGTCGGCACCCTTGTCGATCCTCCGGACTCGCCGAGGCCAGACACTGAAAGATCGCATTGTGTTCGCTGTCGACGGGAAGCATCATCGCAGCCGACGCCTTCACAACGCTTTGAAGAAGCGCACCTCCGCAAACAACGCTTTCCTTGTTGGCATGCAAAATTCGCTTTCCTGCGCGCGCTGCCGCAAAAGTCGCAGGCACGCCGGCAGCCCCCACAATCGCCACAATGACGGCATCGGCCTGCGAATCGGCGGCAAGCTCAACGGCAGCCTGCGGACCTGACAGGATCTGCACATGTGCACAACCGAGCTCAGTCAAACGACGGGCCAACTCATCAGTCTTGGAAGCATCGGCAATCCCCACGCGCTTTAGACCAAAACGCAAAGCAATTTGCGCAAGCTTCTCCACACTGCTGTTGGCAGAAGCCGAAATCAGTCGAAAACGCTCCGGATAGAGCTCCAGAACTTCAAGCGCACTCTTGCCGACGGAACCCGTCGCCCCCAACAAACATACGTTTTGCATGGTTTAGTCTCTGAATTTTTCGTAGGATTTTTTCGGCTTCAGTTTAACGATCCACGCGCTCATGAGAAATCGACGACTCGGCACGCGTGAGTGTAATGAGCGTGATTTCTCCGATAGTGCCCAGGCGCAGCAGAAAACCGTTCCAGACATCGGTCCCTTGATTGACGTAAAGCTGAAGACGGCCGAGCGAATAAAGGCCGCTCACAAACCCCTGATTGAGTTTGGCCACAATCGGATTGATCGCCGGTATCTGTCCGCCGTGAGTGTGCCCGGAGAGCATCAAATCCGCCTTGTCGGCATACAGTCGGGCATATTTGGGCTGATGCGAAAGCAGCAGATGAAAGTCCTCATTTCCGTCAAGCGAAGCCATCGCTTTTTCAATATCGGGCAGTCGTCTGCCGTAGCGCTGAGCCATCGGATCGGTTAATCCGACAACAGCCATCGTCGTCTTGCCGATTTTCACGGTTGCCGACTCATTGCTCAGCCACCGCAAGCCGAGATT
>DXSO01000154.1:2438-4193 GCA_019410445.1 Sutterella sp. | reverse complement strand
GTTTATCGCGACTACGATGTAGCACGTCTTACCACGCAGATGTACACCTCGGAGATGGTGCCAGCCATGCGGCCGACGGATGCGTATGCCAAGTTTGCGCACGGTGAAATTGATCGTCTGCCGATCGACTCGCTCGAAGGACGGATTTCTGCTGTGCTGCTGACTCCGTATCCGCCGGGAATTCCGCTTCTTGTGCCGGGCGAACGAGTCAACGCCAAGATTGTGGAATACCTGCGTTTTGCTCGCGACTTCACGCGCCGCTTCCCGGGGTTCGAAAGCGACGTGCACGGTTTGGTGAAAGTCAAGCAGCCCGATGGTACGATCAAGTACATGCTCGACTGCGTGCGCGAAAAGTGATTGTTGAAAATTCAAACGTTTGATTGAAAAGAAAATGGCTTTGGATTTGGTGATCTTTAACAACACTCCTGTGACGATTCTCAAAGTACAGGGGGCAGATAAGTTTTTGGCTCGTTTGCTCACGAGCGATGTGACCAAACTTGCCGTTGGCGGTGTTGAACGTTCAGTAGCGATGAACGCGACCGGTGGCGTTTTGGGAACGCTCTGGGTGGCTAGAACCGCGCTTGATGCCTATGAGCTCATTCTTGCCGGCGAAGAAACCGATGCGCTTCAAGCTTGGATTCGTCAAGTCAGCGTGGCTTTTGAAGCCGAAGTCGGCATTGAGGCGATGAGCGGCTTTTATTTCGTGGGCAAGATGCCCATTGACGGCATCAAGCTTGAGGCTGGCCGCATGATTGAAAGTCTCGGAATTCGATTCATCGATATGGGATGGATGTGTCTGGCAGCCGGCCCTCAAGCCAATATCGAAGCGATGAGCGAAAACCTGCTTCGCGCAGGTGCCAAGAAGGGCGAGCAGACCGGTTGGGATGCGCTTCGCATCTTTGCGCGTGAACCTGCTTGCGGTCTTGAACTGGATGAAAGTTCGAGTCCTTTGGAAACCGGATTGGAAAACGCGCTCAATTTCGATGATCCGGATCGCATCTTTATCGGGCGCGCACTGACCGAAGCTCGCTACAAGGCCGGCAATTACGAGCGCATGCAGTTGATTGCTTTCGACGTAGCGTTTGATCCGGCTCTTCTTGTGGAAGTGCCGATGGTTGTTGTGGGTGACACCAAATATCCGTGCACGTCAATTGCTCGTGTGCCCGAAGGTCCCTTTACGGTGGCTCTGGTTCGGTTGCCCAAAGAGATTGCCATTGGTGATCGCGTGCGCGTGGATGTGAGAACGGATCCGCGTACGCACTGCGATGGTGCTTTGGTGATCGACAAGCAGATCTAAACACGTTTGGAACGTCATGGCGGCAAGCGTTTTTGAAATGTTCAAGCTCGGCATCGGGCCGAGTTCGAGTCACACTGTCGGACCGATGCGCGCAGCGCATCTGTTCGTGCAGGAGCTCGAAAAAAAAGGACTCCTCGAACAGACGCACAGAGTCGTTTGTGAGTTGATGGGCAGCCTTGGGGCAACAGGGCGCGGACATGCAACCGACCGGGCCGTCTATCTTGGCTTGGCTGGAAAGGTACCGGCAACGGTCACTGGACGAGAGTCCGAGGATATTCCGGCTCGCGTTCAAAACGAGCATCGGCTGAATTTGGCGTCGGTTCACGATATCGCGTTCGATCCGGATCGAGACATGATTTTTTCTGCCGACAAGGTTTGTGCATTTCACACCAATGCCATGGATTTGGCGGCGTTTGATGCGCAGGGGTTTGGAGTGCTCTGCCGCCGCTACTTCTCGG
>DXSO01000154.1:0-2428 GCA_019410445.1 Sutterella sp. | reverse complement strand
GTATACCGCAACGGAGCCGAGCTTTTAAAGCTTGCGTTGGACAACAATGTTTCGTTTGCTCAAATTGCGAGAGCCAACGAACGAGTCAACAGAACCGATGAAGAAATCGATTCAGAGCTCGATGCCGTTTGGAGCGCAATGGATGACTGCATCAATCGAGGGCTTGCGGCGCAGGGCGTGATGCCGGGGCCCTTTACCGTCAAGCGTCGGGCAAAGCACTTGGCAGACCGCTTGACGCAAACTTCGGTTCAAAATGATCCGTTGAGTGTCCTTGATTGGATTAATGCCTGGGCGTTTGCCGTCGGTGAAGAAAATGCGTGCGGCGGACGTGTTGTTACCAGTCCCACCAATGGTGCAGCCGGTGTCATTCCTGCTGTGCTGCGCTACTATCGCACGTTTATTGCCAATGCCAACGACGAAGGTGTGCGCGAATTTTTGTTGACGGCCGGCGCGATTGGGCTGCTCTACAAAACCAATGCGTCGATTTCCGGAGCCGAAGTCGGCTGCCAAGGTGAAGTCGGTGTGGCTTGTTCGATGGCTGCCGGTGCACTGGCTGCCGTACTCGGTGCCAATCCCCGTCAAGTGGAAAACGCTGCAGAGATCGGGATGGAGCATTGCTTGGGGCTAACCTGTGATCCTGTTGCGGGGCAAGTTCAGATTCCTTGTATCGAACGCAATGCAGTGGCGGCGGTAAAGGCCGTCAATGCTGCGCGTCTGGCGCTTGCTGGAGACGGTAGTCACATCGTTAGTCTTGATGCTGTCATGCAGACGATGTTTGAAACGGGACGAGATATGCAGTCCAAGTACCGTGAAACAAGTCGCGGAGGACTTGCTGTCAATTTGGTTGAATGCTGATTCTTAGTTATGCAGCTTCAAAAAAACGTCGGATTTTTTTATTGTTTTAACAGCCAACGGATGTAAACCGTGAACGCAAAGAAAATTTATCTTCGCAGCTTCGGCTGCCAAATGAATGACTATGACTCTGCACGCATCATTGATTTGATGCGGCAGGAGGGGTACGAACGCATCGCCGCACCGGAAGATGCGGATCTATTGGTCGTTGTTACCTGTTCAATTCGCGAAAAGGCCCAGGAAAAGACATTTTCGGACTTGGGTCGATTGCGTGAACTCAAAAAGGAAAAGCCCACCATGCGCATTGCCGTGGGCGGTTGTGTCGCCAGTCAGGAAGGCAAGCATATTCTGACGCGCTCGCCTTGGGTGGATGTTGTGTTTGGACCGCAAACACTGCATCGATTGCCGGCGCTTTTGAAAGAGCGTGAACGCACCGGAAAGCCTCAGGTCGATATCGAGTTTCCTGAGATTGAAAAGTTTGATTGTCTGCCGGCGCCGACGGCAACCGGAGCGACGGCTTTCGTCTCCGTGATGGAGGGCTGCAGCAAGTACTGTTCTTACTGTGTAGTGCCTTATACGCGAGGCGAGGAAATCAGTCGCCCCTTGATGGATGTGTTGGTTGAGTGCGCGCATCTGGCAAGCCAAGGCGTTAAGGAACTGACGCTTCTCGGTCAAAACGTCAACGCCTATTGCGGACGCGGTCCCGACGGAAATCCGGTCGATTTTGCGGCGCTTCTTGAATACGTCCACGAAATTCCCGGTATTGAACGCATTCGCTACACAACGAGTCACCCCAAGGAATTTTCAGATCGTTTGATTGAAGCCTACGGTAAACTGCCCAAACTCGCCAATCACGTGCATTTGCCGGTACAAAGCGGTTCGGATCGTATTCTGAGTGCCATGAAGCGCGGGTATACGCATGACTGGTATCTTGGACGCATTGCCAAGCTGCGTGCCGTACGTCCCGATATCAGCATCGCAACGGACTTCATCGTGGGCTTCCCCGGAGAAACGCAGGAAGACTTTGATGAGACGATGCGTCTTATCAAAGAAGTGGGTTTTGATGCGAGCTTTTCCTTTGTGTATTCGCCGCGTCCCGGTACGCCGGCGGCTTCCTATAAGGATGACACGCCTCAGGATGTCAAACTGCAGCGGCTGCAGCATCTGCAGGCCGTGATCGAAGCCAAAGCGACAGAAATTTCACGCTCAATGCTCGGCAATATCGAGCGCTGCCTTGTTTTTGGCAAGGCCAAGAAGGGAGATGGACTGCTTTCGGCACGCACGGACAACAACCGTGTGGTGAACTTCAAGGGCGATGAAACGCTTATCGGGCAGATGGCCAATATTCGCATCACCGAGGTCTATCCGCATACATTGGGCGGAGAGCTCGCCTGAGGTGACCATGAAAAAAGATCTCAAAGACTTTGTTTATGTGTTCGAGGCTACCGCGGGTGAGCTTGCCATGCTCGTGGGGCCGCTTGATGAAAACCTGCGGCAAATCGAAACGGCATTCGACGCGAAGATTTCCCGTCGCGGCAATCATTTTCGCATTGCCGGCTCCGAAGCCAACAAGGCT
>DXSO01000153.1 GCA_019410445.1 Sutterella sp. | reverse complement strand
CAGCCTGAGGATGATGAGAACAAGTTTCGCAGATCATGACTTTATCGCCCGGCTTTAAAAAGTCGATCATTGCTGCACCACGCGCCATTTCGGTTAAATCGCACTTGCTGTATGCCATTTGAATGGAAAAAGTGGTTACCGGAATGTGAGAGGGTGTTTGTGCAACAACCGATTGGACGACTTGACTATCAGTGACCACAAATGCAGGGGGTTGTTTTTCATTTGCAATTGCCTCGGCAAGTCGATTTTCTCGTACAACCAAGCACTTGGCGTCGGCATCGAGAATTTCTCGAATGGCTTGGACTTGAGGAAGGATCATACGTCCTTTGGGTGCGCCAGTGTCAATCGGCGTAACCAACAGCACCGTATCGCCAGGCTTGACCAGGTCGCCTAAAAGCGCAAGATCCGGCTCTGTAGTGCTTTGCACCAAAGAAATAATAGCTTGCCGAAGTGCATCGATTCCCTGATTCTGTTTGGCACAGACTGTTACGGGTTCATAACCGAGTTCCCGGACTTGGGCTTGGGTGGAAGTGAGTTCCTCAATGTTGGCTGTATCGGATTTATTCAGAACTATGACAGCGGGGGTAGCTGTTGCTTTTACTGTGCGAACCAAATTCAATTCACTGTCAGTCAAAGCTTTGGCATCGCAAACAATAAGAGAAACGTCTACCCAGCTAAGAACGGACAAAGAACGCTCTGCGCGAAGCTCTCCTAAATCCCCGACATCATCAATACCTGCTGTGTCGATAAAAACTACAGGACCGAGCGGAGCTAGTTCACAGGCCTTTTCAACGGGATCTGTGGTGGTTCCGGGAACATCACTGACGATTGCAATCTTCTGGTTGGTGAGCGCATTAATCAGTGAACTTTTGCCGGCATTTCGACGACCGAAAAGACCGATATGCAGGCGAAGACCCTTAGGCGTTTGAGTGCGAGAAGCAATGCCGATGACTGGTGCTGTCATAGTGAGAGAGGCAAAGAAATAAAAAAATACGAAATGTAGGGTTCTGATTTTAGATCTGTGTTGGGATAAAAAAATCCCGCCCGAAGGATTTAATTCTTTCGGGCGGGTATTCATGACGGCAAGTCTGAGCGAGTCAGACTTGCGAGCAAAGAAACATCACTTTTCGATGTTGGTACGGACGACGTCCTTTTCAAGCCACACGGGCGAGTGATGTTCTGCAGCTTCCCAGCTGATGTCGCCGGTGCCAATGCGCCAGATGCCGAGGAAGTGAGACATCGACAGCAGAGCGAGCGGGATGTGGGCACAAACCACGAGCACGGTGATCAACAGAGAACCCCAAACATGGAGATACCACATCGTGAGGAAGGCATCCTTGCCGATGGCCGGAGCGAAGATCCAAAGCAACCAACCCGTCACGATAAGCATGACGATAGCAGCAGTAAAGAGCAAGTAGGATGCCTTCTGACCTGCGTTGTAGCGTCCCTGCGGGGTAACCTCAACCGGGCCGAAGGGAATCTTAAAGAAACGACGCGGATAGCCGCCAAAATTGCGGAACCACAGAATCGTGTTCTTGTCCCAGATCAGGCAAGCATTGATCATCAAGGCAAAACGTTCGGGAGCAAACAGGATGTAGCCCACGAGGTTAAGCGTAAAGACGATACCAAGACCGATATGCCAAGCCATCAGGCTTTCGCCCGTAGCGGCTTCGGGGCTGCAAAGATAAACAATGCCGCCGGTAATGACAAGCGCGAACCACAGAATTGCATTAAGACCATGGAAGATCTTGTCAGCGACGTGGAAGCGCAAAATGCGGTCGTTGTGATTGGCCATGATTGCGACCTCCTTTAATTAGTGACCTGCAGCGAGCTGCGTACGCGGGAAGTAGTGCGTGTGCAGCAAGCCGTACATGGTGTTGTCCATCGGAGCAGCGCCGAGATCAAGATAGATCTGACGCACAACGGGGTTCTGATGCGAGCTTGTAAGGTTCATCGCCTGGCAGAGCTTGTCATCAGCATAAAGCCCCTGTTGACGGGCAAGCAGAACAGAATTGCGGTTTGCGAGCAGATCGCCGACAGCCCAACCGGTGGCACCGGCGGCGACAGCGCAAAGACCCACAACCTTAAACAGACCGCGGCGGCCGAGGATAACACTGGCCGGGCGTTCTTCAAACTGGTAATTGGACATTTGTGTGTTCCTTTCTATCGGCTAATGGATTAGATGGTCACAGGCAGCGGGAACAGGGGCTTGAGCCAACCCGTACCGGTACCCTGGACAGGCTGACCGCCACCGTTAACGCAACCACCCGGGCAGTTCATCACTTCAATGAAGTGCCAACGGTTCGGATTGCCACGCAGCTGATCAAGCACGTAATTGAGAGACTGACCTGCACCGTTGACGACACAGACCTTGAGTTCGAACACTTTACCGTTGAGCTCCGGCAAAGCGAGCGGGATCGTAGCTTCAACATAGCTGTGATCCAAGCCGCGAACAGGAATGATGTCGGCATTGTCGAGTTCTTTACCCATCAGGATGCGATAGGCCGTACGCAAAGCGGCTTCCATCACACCACCGGAACAACCGAAGATGGTGCCGGCACCCGTATAAACGTCAAGATTTTCGCGCTTGCGTTCTTTCGGGAGAGTGAGCGGATTGATGTTATGGCGACGAAGCAGCTCAGCGATGTCACGAGCCGTAAGAACAGCATCGATATCGGGGAAGCGCGGGCTGTCGGCAGGAATCGTACCGGCCTTGATGTGATGACGCCATGCAGTATCCATTTCGGGACGGCTGGCTTCAAAGATCTTTGCCGTGCAGGGAGCAACAGCAACGACCTTCACGTTGCGCGGATCTACATTGTAGAGGTACTTCGGAGCCCAAACCTTGGCGAGTACGCCGCCCATCTGAATCGGGCTCTTGGCCGTAGACAGGTGAGGAACAAAGTCGGCATTGAACGTTTCACAGTTGCGAACCCAAGCCGGGCAGCAACTCGTGAAGTGAGGCAAGGGATGATGTGCAGCGCGTTCAAACTCAGGACCGCGCTTGCCGAGAACCCAATACTGAACCTTACGGACAAACTCCGTACCTTCTTCCATAATGGTCTGGTCGGCCGTGCTGTTGACGTCGTACGTCTTGAAGCCCAGCTTTTCGAAGGCGTTCATCATCTGATCGGTCGTAAGGTCACCGGGCTTGCCACCGAACTCTTCCGCGATTGAGACGCGAACTGCAGGCGAGGGGTGAGCCACGACAACATTCTTCTTGTCAGCGAGCATTTCGTCGACCATGTCCACGAAGCTCATCTGTTCAATGGCATTGAACGGGCAGCTGATCAAGCACTGGCCGCAAGACAAGCAGCGCTGATCGTCAATCTTGTGTTTGGAGCCGAGATGGCCTTGAATGGCGTCGACAGGGCAAACTTTGCGGCAGGTGTCGCAGGCTTCGCACTTGTCTTCGTTGATTTTGATGATGCCGCGCAACTCGCCTTTGCGGATGTTGCCGACAAAATCGGGGCCGTTCAAACCGAAAGCGTCGGCCGTCGGCTTAAACGTCGTGATTTTGATGGTTTTTGCACTCATCTTTAGGGATCTCCTGTTCTTTCATAAAGGGTGCATCGGTAGGGTCTGTAAAAGACGACGAGGCACCGCTTTTGCTGGTGTCGGGAGCCGGAACAGACCTGGCCAAGGTGCTGAATTCGCTACCTTGGAACACACAGAAAGGTAAAGATTAAGGTCGGTACGACTTAATTTATGAGCACAAAGAGACGGCTTTGAGCTCTGACACTCGAGCGGGTCGATTTTATAGGCAACTAGCGCGAAAAACTAGAGATTTCAGGGGCAAATAGGATAAAAACAGCTAAGGAAAAGGGGTTAGATGTAAGGAGGAAAAATATTGATTTAGCGCAAATGCTGAGGTTTTCTTAGGAGGCGGATTTTTAGAAAAGATTTTTAAAAACAACAGGTTGTTGATTTCATGGAGGTAGGTAATCTGCTGAGACTTCTGTAAATTAAAACGCTTATGGGGATCAATCGTACTCCTAAAGGAGTAGATTGAACTAAGACAGAAGTAGCACCTGGAATGAAAGGGGAAAAGTCAGACAAGTTTTGACATATATCAAAACTTGAGGAGTCTTTTGAATTGTTCTCTTAAAACAGAAACGGTCGCTGATAAACGACCGTTTCTAAATGTGTGCGCCCAGCATGGGCATGATCTAACGGGTGCAAGTCCCGAGCGCAGGAGGTAGC
>DXSO01000152.1 GCA_019410445.1 Sutterella sp. | reverse complement strand
CGATGCCGTAGGAGTCGCCTTCTCGAGCGCCCGTATTCGTGCCGGGCAGACCAACTTGGCCGCTGAGCAATGCAAGCATCGCAATCGAAGTCGATTGTGTTTCACCGTTCATGCGGCGCTGCGGTCCCCAGCCTTGAGAGATAAAGCAGGGTTTGGTGGTGGCGATGTCTCGAGCCAGGCGTTCGATGGTTTCAACCGGCACATTCGTGATGCGGCTGGCCCACAGCGGTGTTTTGGGCGTTTTGTCGGGACCGTTGCCGAGAATGTAGCTCTTGTAGTCGGCACCCTTTGGAGCCGACTTCGGCAGTGTTTTTTCATCGTAGCCGATGCAGTACGTATCCAAGAACTTCTGATCGACAAGATTTTCACTGATCATGACATAAGCCATGCCGGCGGCCAAGGCTGCATCGGTACCGGGACGAATGGGCACCCATTCGCAGTCACGTCCCGCAAGCGTGTCGGTGCGGATCGGATCAATGACAACCATCTTGGCGGAACCCAAGCGCAGAGCTTCGGCAAGCTCCCAACTTTGACCGCCGCCTGAAGCGCGTGTGACGGCAGGGTTGTTGCCGAAGGTGACGTAAAGCTTGGCGTTGCGGATTTGGCTCATGTACGAGCCGACGCCGGGATTGTTAGAGCGCACGGCTCCGTAGCCGAAGCCGCCGAACATGTAGGGCCAGATGTTCTGAATGCATGCGGCCGAGTAGTCCGAATACCAGGCAATGTTTCCGCCGATCAAGTTAAAGAAGCGGAATGTACAGTTGCGATTGTTAAAAAGACTGTAGCTGCCCGAGCCGTGCATGAGCATGACGGCTTCGTTGGTGTGCTTGGCAATCGTATCCTTGAGTCGAGCGGCAATCTCATCGAGAGCCTGATCCCAGGAAATGCGTTCGAACTTGCCTTCGCCGCGTTTGCCAACGCGCTTCATCGGATATTTCAGACGTTCGGCAGAGTACAGGCGCTGTCGGATCGAGCGGCCGCGATGGCAGGCTCGAACCTGGGGGAAGTCGTTTCCGGTTACACCGGCGTTCGGATCGCCGGTATTGTCCGTCTCAATGCGGATTACGCGTCCGTTTTTGGAAACGCAGCGCAGCACGCATCGACTGCCGCAATTGATGGAACAGGCCGACCAGGTCGTTGTCTCGGTATCGGCCGCCGCAGCTGCAACAGCACGGCTTACCGGCGTCAGGGCAAAGCCTGCGGACGTTCCTAGAAACGCGGAATGGCTCAAAAATGCTCTTCTGGAAAGCATAGGGAGTGATCTTCCTTTGAACAGTCCGACAGCTAACCGCAGTCCGAAGGAACCGCGCAGGCGCATTTGAAGCAGGATCTTGTCGGAGCAGTTCGATTTTTTAATGTGTTGTGCTTCAAATCTGGCTGTTTTTCAGTCTAGCATTCGGTTTATTTGAAGCGTTTTCCGTAAAGTGTCATAACGAATTGAAAATACACTTCAAAGTGCATCAATGGGCTGATTTAAAAGAACAAAAAAAATTGTTCGAAAGTGTGGATAAAAAGAAACGGCTCAGCGCGTGAAAAGGCTTCACGGCATTCCATTAATAAGAAAAAGCAAAGGATGCGGCGGGGTAAAGAGGCGGTGTGACTGCGTCAGAGCCGGTCGATGATTCCCAGCACGGCTGCGGCAAGGACGGCATAGCGGATCGTTTTGCCGAGTGCAGTCCAAAACAACACCGGCCAAAATCCCATTCGCAGCCATCCGGCTGCCAGCGGCAGCATGTCGCCGATGAGCGGCACCCAAGCCAGCGCCATTGCAGGCGTACCCCAGCGTTTAAGACGAATCACGGCAGTTGAATCGGGGCTTCGGTTGGGAACGTATCGACCGATGCACCAACTCGTCATGCTGCCGAGCGTGTTGAAAAGCGCGGCGACAGCCACCAGTAGGACTGCCCGTGAGGCTGTGGGGGCCGAGGACAACGCACCGATCAGCAGAGCTTCCGAGCTGCCCGGCAGCAGCGTGGCCGATACGAAAGCTGAAATACACAACGACCAGATGCCGCCGCTGCCGGCAAGAAAATCCGCAATTGCTTCAAACATTGTTTGTCAGACGTCAAAAACAGAAAAAGCCGGGACACAGTCGAATCCGGCGGAGCTGATCGGAACACAGCCGCTAAGAATACCCGAATCCGACGAAGGGGAGGCGACTCTTCATTTCTTGAATTCATCAAGTTTCGCACCAAGATGCAATCGGTATCGTCAAGGGATATTTATCCAATGGATATTTGTCCAAAACAAAATAGAGATAAAACCGAGGCTCGAAATAATGCGGTCTAGGTCTGAAGAACTAGCTTTCTGGACTGAAGATAACCAATCGACATAAGGAGTGGACAATGTCCATAAAAAAAGCTGACTTCCAGTTGTCGC
The DNA here is from genome assembly GCA_019410445.1 of Sutterella sp. Classification (GTDB taxonomy): domain Bacteria; phylum Pseudomonadota; class Gammaproteobacteria; order Burkholderiales; family Burkholderiaceae_F; genus Duodenibacillus. Next base: position 1,856 of record DXSO01000152.1, on the reverse strand, counting down.
GCCGCACCTTGATTAAGGCCGGCGGGGCTTCCATGGCAAGTGCGAGTCCCCTTGCCGGGGTAACCGCTGCGCTTTTCCCCAGTCAGGCGCAGCTCAAGGAGCTTGAGGCTCAAGGCTGGAGCCGACATCCGATGGCTTGCTGCATGTGCGGTGCGTACTGCGGTCTGGTGGCCATGCGCAAGCAAGGCGAGCCTTTGTCTGAAAAAACCGTACGTATTTTTCCCAATCCCGATCATCCGCAACGAGGCTATTGCGGCCGTGCCGCCGCGACGATGTGGATTTGGAACCACCCGCTTCGCCTGCGCAAACCGTTGAAGCGCGTCGGCGCACGAGGCGAAGGGAAATTCGAAGAAGTCACGTGGGACGAAGCGCTTGACGCCATTGCCGCACGGCTCAAGGGCATTGTCGAAAAATACGGGGAACAGAGCGTTGTGGCAACGAGCCATGCCTTCAGCGGCTTCAGCAAGTGGCTGACCGCTCCTCTGGGATCGCCGAACAACATCGGGCACAGTTCGACATGCAATGCTGCTGGCATCGGTGCACGCGACTGGGTTTTCGGCAAGAGTTTTTCCGGCGCGGGAAAGATGGAGCCCGATTATGCGCATCTGCGCTACCTCATCCTCATCGGCCGTTCGATGGGAAGTTCCATGGGGGCTCTGCATACTCTCAATATTGCTCGTGAACGCGGCGCCAAGGTCATTGCCGTGGATCCCCGCATGCCCGACATTGCCTACGGTGATGCGCACTGGGTGCCGATCCGCCCCGGACAGGACGGCGCATTCGCGCTCTCGCTCATTCATGTGATGATCACGGAAAAGCTTGCCGACTTCGAGTTCCTTGCTCGTCACACCAATGCCGCCTACCTTATCAAGAGCAACGGCGAGCCGTTGACCGAGGCTGACCTCCAACAGAACGGCAGCAAGTCGCTCTATGCCGTGCATGACCTCAAGCGCAACGCAATCGTCTACCAGGGTGTGCGCCGTAATGAAAAGGGTTCGGCAATCGGCTTCATCGAGTCGGTCGATACCGTTGCCAATCTTCATTTCGAAGGTGACGTGACGCTTGCCGGCGGGCGAAGCGAACATGTCACAACCGCCTACAATCTTCTTGAAAAGGAGGCTTCGGCCTTTGCTCCGGCACAGGCATCGAAGATCTGCGGCGTACCGGCCGACAACATTGTGCGCATCGCGCGCGATTTTGCGAATTTCAAGGGTGTGATCGACGACGGCTGGTATACGGCAAAGAATGGCAACGACATCAACAACTATCGTCTGTTCAATATTCTCAACGCCTTCAATGGAAACATCGACAAGGAAGGAGGTCTGGTTGTGACGGCAAGCGCCGGCTTCAAGCGTCCGAGCGTTTCCGACGGCAAGGGACCCAACGGCGAGACTTGGGAAATGACCAAGGCAAAGCGCATCGACAAGATCGTGACGCCGGAAACGCAGGGCAATCTCTGGGTCGCGCTAGAGGCCATGCTCACCGGCAAGCCTTATCCGGTTCGTGCTCTGTTTACCGTCGGTACGACGCTCTTTCACCGCGAGTCCGATGCTGCACGCCTGCAGAAGGCGCTCGAAAGCCTTGATCTGTTTGTTGTTCAGGACGTTCTGCCGCACGAGCTCGTTGACTACGCCGATTACGTACTGCCCGCGACTTTTTATGCCGAGCGCAGGGAAACCGGTCCCGTGCACTGGGCGCTCGATGGTTCGGCTCACACTTCGCAGGCTGCGCTGACGCCGCCCGAAGGCTGTCAGGCTCGTCACGACGTCTGGACTCTGTTGGAAATCCTCCGGCGCGCCTACCCGGATCGAGCCGCTCGCGTGGGCTACAAGGAGTGCAAAACGGCCGAAGAGTTC
>DXSO01000151.1 GCA_019410445.1 Sutterella sp. | reverse complement strand
ACGCCATGCTTTGGATAATTCTGAATAAATAGGATGCTCGCTCTCAGAAATAGCCTTTGCTGACTTTAATCTCTCTGCAAAAATTGGAGCTGCAGAAGCGAGTTTATTAAAAACAACTCGCCACCTTTCATAGACTGGTCTTATTTCATTAAGTCTCTCAATATTTTCATATGCATCTTTATACTTTTCGCTTCGTTCGCCGACAGCAAGCCATAAATCCATTCCAACAGCAGTTGTTCCAAATGACTCTAAATAATTTTGGTAATTATTGAGCAGCAGATCAATTTCAAATCGTCTTGTTTCACGACCAACAATCTCCATCGCGGCCTTTGATGCCGGAAGAAACCTTTTACGGAAAAATTCAATCTGCTCTTTTTCACTCGAATCTTGCGCAGGATTAAAGAGAGAATCAACATTCACCCCCATCTCTCGCCAAGATTTGATTAATGGGTCCACAACTCCCCTTTTTAAAGTTAAGGCATTCTGCAATCTAACGAAATATTTACGATAAATAACTTCAAAAGTGTTATCCAGATCCTCTGCGCTCAATTCATTAACGTCTGAATCATTTAGTAAACGGTTCCATAGACGGTTAAAACTCTGGCGAGTTTGAAACATTTCAATTCGCAGCTTAACGGCATTAACGGCCTCCGTTGTATTTGGGGTTTTTCCATTGACGGTCACCTGTTCAATTTTTTTGCAAATAGACCCATTACTCAGCTTCCATAACCAACTTGGCTGACCATTAGGAGCCGCATTTCTAAATTTTATAAAAGACTCAATCCAATTCTGATCTTTCAGGCAATCGTTAGCAAAATTTACTTCATAATCCAACTCAACTTCTTTATAAAGTCGCTCTGACTCCTTAGCAGCAACCATCGAGTTCAATAATTTCTCAAAAGATAAAGCCTTAACCTTATCTCCAAAACCAGCAATAAATGCTAGGTTGATCATGGGATATTTCAAAGCATCATCAAAGATAGTAAATACATCTTTTACGCCGTTCCACACTTCCACTATTTTATTTCCGTTCTTCGTTGGAAAACTAAAGTTCGGCAATCCCTTGGTCATCTGAAGTGTAGTTGTATTTAACCCTTTTATATCAGTACGCTTTATAACTTTGGAAATTACATCAGGCTTCTCAAAAGATTCAATATTTTTAAGTTCAGTAATTGCAGCATCAAAGTTGGCAACCGGCATCAATCTATCTAAGGCCGGAATTTCCTGATTTAATGATTCAATATCATCATCTTTCTGTGAACCTCGCCATTTTGTCAGCAGCTCATATTCTTCTTCTGATAATGGAAACGACGGCACATCAATTGTTCTGCCCGGTATAAGTGCGAGCAATCTATCCTGTTCATGCAGTTTTTTCGCAACTGCCTTAAGACTTAAACTTTCTCCATCAAAAGAAATGGATCCAATCTCCTGATTAAGTTGAGAAAAAATGGCATCACGAACTTCAACCAAGTCATTAAGCAAGTTTAAGCGTTCAGCCGTCAACGTCTCAATAAGTCGCTGTTCGTCTCGAGAATTTAGGCTTTCAATCCGTTCAGAAAAACGCGAGGCAGTATCTAAAATTTCTTTTTGATTTTCAGAAACACGTGAGACACAGAGATCTCGAAAACTTATAGGAAGTTTGTCCTTGAGTACAGACAGCGCTTTTGTCTTTTGGCTTGTGACCAAAATACGTTTACCTTCTGATAGAAAATGACCTATCAGATTAGCAATAGTATGTGTCTTACCCGTCCCCGGCGGGCCCTGCACAACGACAGACCCAGCTTCACGGATACGGCGAGCAATCATCAGCTGTTCTTTGTTCGCAGCTTTCGCTAGTAAAATGTCCGGGTCCTCACCTGCCGTAGCAGCAAGACGCTGTTCATATGTTTCCTCTCCGTGATCCGTATATTTTTGATTTTTTTACATTCACAAATCACGTTTTGTAAATGGTTGGGAACTTTCCCAGAAATAGCAATTGTTTTTCTGATGCGGTCAATTGCTGTATCCAAACCCAAAATACGGTCTCGAAGCATCAGGATTGGATATTCATATAGCAAAAAATCCGCTTCAGTTGGAAAATCAGGCGAAGGAGATGTGCTCTTGCCTAACCAATTCGCTCGAGGGTGAAGTTTCAATATAAAATTACGAAAAAGATCCTCATAGTCATCACCATTGATAAGATCTCCAGCTGCATCAATAACAGCTTCTCTCAGCCCCTCTTTTGCTTTAGGATTAAAACCGACTTCAGCAAAATAAGTCAATAAACTATCATTAAAAATTCCTTCTTCTTCATCAGGCTTCAATTCAATAATACTGCGATTGTATTGATCGACACCCAATTCAATTGTTAATCGCCTTGTTACTAACGGATATAACACGGGCGCCGGCAAGCCTTCATCTTCTCTTGAGGAGAAGATGAAATTACCAAGAACAATTTCCTTTCTTAAATTGGAATTTTCAACTTCTTGAAGAATTTCATTAAACCGGAGGTACCATTCGCGAGTTTTTTTCGTCTTGGCCAAATTAATCTTCCAAGACGATCGTCATCATCTTCAAACTGAATTGTGATAAATTCAGTTTGATTAGGTTCATTACTCGAAAATAAAACATTTGAAGCTATTTTTTTGAAGGGAATTATAGCCGTATTTGGATCCCAATCTGGATCATCATAATTTGGTTCCTTCAACCATGCAGCTATCTCTTTTGAAGGCAGCGGGCAACCTGGAATTGGCAAATTGGCGACCTGCATCACCCATGTTTGATGGCCATCCCCAAAGCGAATTCCTGGCAATTGATCTTGTTTAATTTTATCAATCCAGATTTTCTTTTCGACATCTTTAACGTGAAATATTTTCTTATTTTTAATCTTCGCGAGCTCTCTGATAAATCCAAATACACTGGCAACCTGATCATTCGAGTTCCCATAAATATCTTTTTGTTCTTCTAAATTATTACTATTCGTCATAATTGCACGGAGACCGCTATAAGAAAATATTTTGCTCATTTTCCACTGACATATGTCAGATACAACATAGCATCAGTTTACGGATGAGGCACTTTTAAAAGTTTACCGTCTGAAACCTTTAATTGTTGTAAGTCGTCACGATGGTATTCATATTAGTACGACTTATATTGACACAGCTCAGGCCGAGGCCTTCATCATGATCAATCCGACAACAATGAAGCCTGCTGCAGTCACCCGCATGAGTGAGAGTGATTCGCCGAACATAACGACGCCCGCCGCAAACGCACCGACAGCGCCGATCCCCGTCCAGACGACATATGCCGTGCCGAGCGGCAGCGTCCTCATGGCAAGCGCAAGGAGCGCGACTGAGCCAATCATCGCGAGCACAGTGATAAGGGACGGAATCAGCAGCGTGAAACCATTTGAAGCCTTCATGGCAACGGCCCAAAGCGTTTCAAGAATGCCTGCCGCAATTAAGTAAATCCAGGCCACAGAGGCCTCCTTCCTGAAAAAGAATGAAGCTCCGGGCCGTCCCGGGCAAGAGTTCCCAGACAGCCCCTTATTGCGGCGCAGCCGGATCGAGGTCGTCCTCGATAAGTTGAGGACCCATTCTCGCACGTGAAGCGCTCTGCGGAGCCCTTAAAACTTCGGGCGGCCGCCCGAAAAAGGCGGCCGCCCGAATACTGACGGCTCTATCAGATTTCAAATCAGCGCATTATTCACGCCAGAGCGGCGCAGCCTCCGACTGCTTGTCGCGAAGCCACTTGTCAACCGCCGCTGCGCACTCACGCCCTTCAGCCAGAGCGTTGACGACAAGCGACTGACCGAACCGGCCGTCGCCCGCCGCAAAGATGCCTTCGGCAGCCGTGCGCCATGCTTCAGGACCGTCTACCGGCGCTGCAATGGAGCCGCGTTTATCGGTAGCCAGTCCCAACGCCTTCACAATGGCATGCGAAGGATGCGCGTAGCCCATCGCAATCAGCACAACGTCAGCCTTGACCTCGCTTTCGGTGCCTTCGATCGGCGTGATTTTGCGTCCGGGTCCCCATTTGACCTGTACGGTCTTCACGGACTCCACGGCATTCTTGCCTTCAAAGCTCACCGTATTGGTGGCAAAAAGCCGCGTGCACCCTTCTTCCTGAGAAGTAGAAGTCCGCTTGATATGGCGCCAGTCCGGCCACTCACGCATCAGATCGGCCTTGAGCGGCAGTTCGGCGTGATAGTCGAGCTGCGTCACGGAGGCAGCCCCCAGTCGGTTAGCCGTGCCGATGCAGTCGCTTGCCGTCTCGCCGC
>DXSO01000150.1:3204-4287 GCA_019410445.1 Sutterella sp. | reverse complement strand
CAGCGTCAGATGTGTATAAGAGACAGGTAGATGCGCTGCATCTGTTCGTAGGGGAAGCTGCGCGGCAGAACGTTGTTTGCACGTGCCCAGGAAACCATGCGGCTGGCTACATGGTGACCGATGCGGAAAGGCAGTCCGTGGTCGTGCATCAGACGGTCTGCGATTTCCTGCGAAGCCGTCCAGTCGCTGTTGAGTTCTTCCAGAGCGCGTTCAGGATTGACGCGAAGCGCATTGAGAACTTTGAGGAAGCGTTCGAGCATCGCGACCGTCGCCTTGGTCATGCGGCCGTTTTTGGCAACGCTCTTGCCGTCGACCATGCCGGGCACGAGGTTATGGACGCGCGTAAACACCGCGTTCATTTCGGCTACGACGTCGCTTGCATCGCCTCGGCAGTTGTTCATCAAGCCCGGATTGCGCTTCTGAGGCATGGCCGAAGAAACGTACGTGTTTTCTCCGCCTTCCTGAAGAATGATCCAGGGACGGCTCTGGGCATACTGCACCATGATGTCGCTGATCATGGAGCCGACGTGAATGCCGATGGAGGCGGCAACGGAAGATACTTCAAGCGCGAAGTCGACGGGCGTTTCGCACGTGCAGTCAAAGGCATTGAGTCTGGGACGGTCAAACCCGAGCAGACGAGACATTGTTTCACGATTGAGCGGCCAGCCCGTTCCGTTCAAAACGGTGGCGCCCATCGGGCATTCGTTGTAGCGCACCAGACATTGATTGAGGCGCTCGCGATCACGCAGAAAGGCAGCGACGAAACCAAGCAGGTAATGTGCATAGCTGTTGGGCTGTGCCGCCACGCCGTTGGTGTAGTTGGGCACAACCGTCTCGCGATGCTGTTCGGCCAGAGCAAGAAGCTTTTCGATGACGGCATCAAGCGCCTTGCACATCTCAAGCGTCTGTTCACGCAGAATCGCCACGCGCATCGTCGAGAGAATGTCCTGACTGGAGCGGCCGGCATGCAGAATCGTCACTTCGGGACCGGTTGCGGCAATCACCATCGGCTCGTAGGCGATGTACTTCTTGACACGCTTGCTCGCGTCCGTCTCCGCTTCCTGCTCGACGGCCACAATGCCC
>DXSO01000150.1:0-3194 GCA_019410445.1 Sutterella sp. | reverse complement strand
TCTCATCGAGCAGCCCCTCGGCGCTGTTGGAGACGACACTGGCTTTGTTGATCTGGGAAATCCAATAAAACTCGTCGTGAATCACTTTTCTTTTCTCCGAAGAAAAATCTTGTCGGCAAATTTCCGTTGTCGAAGTATCTGTCTTTTGTTCGTGCTTCTCAAAGCAAATGAAGCAATGTAGTTTTGCGGAATTTGCAAATTGATGAGACAATTCCCAAGTGTTTTTCCTTTGTTTTCGGAGCCAATTTCATGTCCAAGTTGGATGATCTGGCCAGTTGGCGCTGTTTTCTGGCGTTTGCCAAAACCGGAACGCTTTCGGCTGCGGCCTCCATGCTCAATGTCGACGTCTCCAACGTTTCGCGCAGCATCGCCGCTTTGGAAAAAGCGCTCGGCTGCGATTTGATCCGTCACAGCTCTCGACCCATGGAACTGTCCGAAACCGGTGAAATGGTCGTCAAGCGCATGATTCCGATCGTCAAGGCGCATGACTCACTCATGCAGAAGATCATTGACGACAACAGTGCTCTTACGGGCAACATTCGTCTGTCCTCCGCCCCGGGCTTTGCCGCCCGGCGTCTGACGCCTCTGCTGCAGCGCTTCCACGACATGCATCCTCAAATCACCGTGGAAATCATGAGCGGCTGCAAACCCGTGGACGTGCATAAGGGGGTGTGCGACGTGGCAAGCATCACCGGAGAGCCACATTTGCCGGGACTGTGCTACATGAGCCGAGGGCGCAACGTTTATCTGCCCGTTGCCAGTCCGCTCTACATTCAAAAGCACGGCATGCCGATTGATCCGGTCAGTCTGAGACTTCACACTGGCTTGGTCTACAGCGGCCCGGTGCGCGAAGAAACCAAAATGCTGTACCGAGGCGACAAGGCAGAACCCGTAACGTACGCCTCAAGCATTCGATCAACCGATATTCTGGCTATTCGCAACGCACTGCTTGAAGGCATGGGGGTTGCCGTCGACATGCCGTTGGTGCAGATTCATGAAGATCTGCTCGAGGGGCGCCTCGTGGCCATTCTGCCCGGATGGTTCAAGCCGCCCGTCGAGTGCTTCATCGTCGCAAGTCATGAAGCCTGGCACATGAAGCGCGTACGCATCTTTCTGGAATGGTATGCCAAGGAAATGCAGGTGCTTTTCTCCTCGTACGAAAAGCAAGTCTCCGACGTCGTCGGTCTGCCCCGCGACAACACGAAATACGACCGCAATCGGCTGTACCGCACCTAACCTCTGAACCTCCCGCAGTCTTTTTCGAGAGACAAAGGCAGCGTTCTCCAAAAACAAACAGCGCGCTTTCGGACAAAACCCAAAGCGCGCCGTGTTTTTCAGCAGTCGTCTTCGATCTTAATCAATCCACTTATCTTCCAAGCGATCGAGTTCCCCGCGGCGATCAAGCAAATCCCAGGCATAGTTCATGGCACGGGAATAGTCGGCGTCGTCGGTCGGCATCATGAAGCCCATGTAGTTCACCGGCGTAAGCGGCTTGTCGAGGTAAGCCGCATAAAGCTCCTTGAACTTTCTCGTATACTGGATGGCCTCGGCCGTCTCGGTAATCATCACATCGCCCTTGCCGGCGGCAATAAGCCCCGGAATTTCGTAGTTTTTCTCGTGCGTTGAGACTTTGGCTTTCTTGAGATTGTTCAGAACGTATTGTTCGTTGGTGCCGCCCGGATTCTTGATCACATGAACGTCGGGCTGATTGAGATCTTCAGGCTTTTTGAAGCGATCCTTATTTTTGACATGAACCAGAGCCACCTTGCCGAACGGAGCATAGGGCGGCAGAAAATCCGCAAACAGGATGCGGGCCGGCGTGCGCGTGATGCCGCCCACGGCAACATCAAACTTGTCGGCTTTGAGATCGTCAGCCATTGCTTTCCAGCTTGTCTGGACAAACTCCACCTTCCAGTTGAAAACAGCGGCAATTTCTTCTATCAGTTCAATGTCGTGACCGACGAGTTTCCCGTTTTCCTTCATTGCAAACGGACGGTAGTCTCCGGGAGTGCCCACTCGAAGCGTGTTGGTCTTGACAATATTGTCGAGTCGCTCGCCTGCAACCCCGACAGCGGCAAAGCCCGTCATCAGGACTGCTCCGCATACGACACTGCTCAAAATCTTGCGCATACGTTCTCCTAGCTTGTCAGAAAACGCCTTTTTCAATTCGAAAGGCGCGTAGGATGAAATGTAGCAAGCGCTTTGAAGCACAACTTTCTTAATCGAAAAGATCGCGACAAAAAGCAAAAAGACACGGTGGTTCTACCTAGTCCATACCGCTTGGGACAGTTCGGCATCTGCTCTCTCGACTGCTCAGGCATTTGTATGCAAAAAGAAAATTAAAACGGCAAAACGACTCCTATTTTGCGTTTTTGTCAAAATTAATTTGAAAAAAATCGCCTTGTCCCCACATCCTGTTTTTGTCTATGCTTCGAATTGATTTCGTATCAAAGCGGGGATGGTATGCACCCTCGCGGTCGGATTCTTCTTGAGGGACCTGGATATGCGTTTTTCTTTTAAAACAGCAGCCTGCCTTTTGGCCGGGTGCGGTGTCATGCATTCGGCAATGGCTCTGGACAATACCGTCAAACCCGAAGTCACAGCGCCCTTGACCTCCTCGCCCAAGGTTGCCCTTCTCATCGGCAACTCCTACTCGTTTTACAACTGCGGCGTGCATACCTATCTTCGCGGCTTGATGCGTGCGGGCAGTCCTGTTGAAAAAATGAAGACCCGACTGCTTACGATCAGTTCGGGAGCACTTTCCTATCACGATGTCGCCCACTATCTGAGTCCGCACGAACAGGATCCCTATGCCGAAGTCAAAGACGGCAAACTCACCAAACCCATGTTTGACGTCGTACTCCTTCAGGGGCACTCGGCTGCGGCTGTTTCCCCGAAACGCCTGCCCTTTTTTGAAAAATATGCCGTCTCTCACGCAGAAACCATCCGCAAAGCCGGCAGCACCCCGCTGCTTGTGATGACATGGGCAAAACAGAATAAGCCCGAAGACATCAAACAGTTGGCCGATAACACCATCAAGGTCGCCAACAAGGCCGACATGATGGTCGTTCCCGTCGGACTGGCCTTTGCTGAAGTGAGAAAGAGCCGCCCCGATCTTGTCATGCACATGCCCGACAAGAGCCATCCGACGGCGGCGGGAACGTACCTGTACGGCGCTGTTCTCTATTCGACAC
>DXSO01000015.1 GCA_019410445.1 Sutterella sp. | reverse complement strand
CCGTATAGCCGGTCCAGACTTCCTCTTTTTCAGCAGAAATCGCTTTGGGTACAAAGCCGACGCCCAAAGCACACCCCGCCGCCTGAAACAGACTGCGTCGGGAAATACTCGTGTCTTTCATATCTTTCTCCTGAACAATATTTCTTTTTGGAAAAAACTGGGGTTCCTTTCCTCAAAGACAAAATGCACCGGAAAGCCAATGACTCCTCCGGTGCACTCCTTTGTTTTCAAATCAAACGAAAACTAACGTCGTTTCTGTATCCACATCAGAAGCGATGCAGCACGCCCACAATGACTTCGTAGGCATCTGGATTGATCTCATCCTGACCTGCCGACTTGTAGCTGTCGCGGATATAGCCTGCGGCCGTGTAAAGCTGCGAACGCTTGGAAAGCGGATAAACGTAACCCACACCCACGGACAAGCGATCGGTTTCAAGCGAGCTGTCTTCACTGCCTTCAGCATCCATCCAACCGAAGTTAACCTTGAAGGTACCGCCGGGCACCGGAACATCTGCACCAAGCTCGAGACTGTAGCCTTCCAAAGCCTTATCCTTAAAGGCTCCTGTAGTCAAAGGCGTGCTGCTGCCGAATGTGTGACCCAGGAACTCCGATGTCTTCATGTCATCGAACCACATGCCGGCCACGTAAATCTTAGCCACGTCAAAGTTGTAGTCGGCTTCGGCAGAAAATGCAAGCGCTCGTTCCGGATCCGTACCGTTGGTTTTGTACAAAACCGAATCCAGAATTGCCACGGCATGCAAGGGGCCGTTGGAATATGTCAGACCTACACCCCATTGACGATTGGCAGAATCCTTGTTTTCCACACCTGTGGAATCAGTGGAACTTGAGTACTGCAGGTGCAGCTGAGCACCCGCCCAAACCGGCGACTGATAGGTAATGGCGTTGTCAATCGCCTTGAATCCGCCCGGCATGATGTATTTGTGACCGGCAATATAGCTGCCTGCGGAATTGCTAAACGGATTGGTCTTGGGATTCCAAATACCGGTCGTTCCGAAACCGCTGCGCAGGGCGCCGGAGCGGCCCAGATTGAGAGTACCGTATGCGTCAGAAATCAAAGACACCTGAGCCGTGCGGTGAAAAATACGAGTTCCCCCCGTCATCGTGCCCGTGTCGGAAGCAAACTGACCTTCGAGATTAAAGCCGACCTTAAAGCCATTGCCCAGATCTTCCGTTCCGCGGAAGCCCCAACGGTTGGGAGCCAACTGGCTTTGTCCCATAGACAAATTGTCCTGGCGGCCAGCACCGTTGTCTGCATCCACACTCGTAAAGCTCAAACCCGTATCGATCAACCCGTAGATTTGCACTTCAGCAGCTTGAACACCGGACACTGCGGAAAAGACGGCAACGGCACAGGCCGTCAGCGTATGACGCAACTTCATGAATTTCTCCTTCGGAAAGGTATTTGTGTTTTCTTGCGTTGCCCCACCCGTAGAGGCATACCTCACGATTCTCTTCACAAAGTTACGTGCGTAAGTTGACTTAACCCAAAGGGACTAGTCTTCTGACTGTGACATCTCCCATTCGCATGCTTTGCGTGCGATGATTGAGACTATCTTGAATCAGACTTGTCCCAGAAGAGTCCTATGTTCGCCGTGCGTCATTGTCTTGAAATCATCTTCGGCAGCACTGCTTTAAAGTCGTTTCTTCTTGCTGCAGCGGGGTGCTTTTGCCTCAATGTGGCGCACATCCCTTCGGCCGTTTCCCAGACGTTTGATGAAATTCCTGAAATTGAAAATCTCCAGACGCCGGTGCGCTCTCTGCAGCCCGATGGGGTCATTCGCATAGGGCTTTTGGATTTTGAAGGAAAAACCTCCTACTTCACCACTCGCGATGCCGTGCAGGCAGACGTCGTCAGTTATCTGCAGCGCCGCTTTCCAAAGCATAAGATTCAGGCCAAATACTACACTTCCGCCGAACTTGCCAACGCAGTCAAACGTTCCGAAGTCGAATTCTTTTTAGCCAGTTCCGGCTTCTACGTTTCCATGCTGCCTTACGGCGTGCGTGATGTCGGAACACTGGTTTCGAGCAATTTCCCGGATCCCAATCATGTCGTTGCGGGCACCATGTTTGTGCGCAGTGATCAGAGCACTCTCTCTTCACTGCGGTCCGTCCGTCACTTGCGGGCGATAAGCACGCACCCAATGAACTTCATGACGTACCAAATCAACCTCGGTGAGATTGCGTTAAACGGCTATGATCCCGACAAATTCTTTTCTTCCATCGAATTCACCAACAACGATCCCAGAGCCGTTGTTGACCGCGTTCTTTCCGGACAAGCGGACGTAGGCCTGCTTCGACATTGCATGCTTGAAGCAATCACGGCCGAACATCCGGAAATTGCCGGCAAACTCAAAGTTATCAACCAAAAAGTTTCCAGTCCCTCGCCCTGCATGGCCTCCACTCAGCTTTACCCGGGCTGGACAATGGCTGTAACACCGCACACGCCGCCTCAGATTGCACGCGATTTGGCCAAATTGCTTCTGGATATGCGTCCCGAAGACAGTCTGTCCGGCTACACCTGGTCGCTTGCAACCGATTTCAAACGCGTCAACAACGTGTTAAAACTTCTTCGCGTCGGACCGTACAGTTACCTCAAAGAACAGAGCATCACGGACTTTATCGTCAAAATCTGGCCTTACATTGGCTTTTTCGTCGGTCTTTGGGTTGCCGGAATCATCCACCTGCTTCGCGTCAAAAAACTTGTCATCCGCCGCACGCAGCAGCTCAGCGACACTATGGAACGCGAGCGGCAGGCCAATGCGCGCGCTCAGGAAATCGCCGCTCGACTCGACTTGATGCAACGCATTTCAACCATTTCTCAGCTTTCAAGCATTTTTGCGCACGAGCTGGGACAACCGCTTTCCGCAATGCGCTACAGCGTCAGAGGCCTTCAAACACTTTTTTCAAGACTTTCTCCCGAAGCTCAGAGTCCCGCGCAGTCAAAAAGCATGTCCAGCTGCATCGAAATACTGCAAAAACAGCTGGCTCGCTGTGCTGAAATCATCGATCGAGTCCGCAACTACGCCAAACAAAACGGCGGCAGAGAGCAGGCTGTCAATCTCAGAAGCGTGATAGACGAAACCGTAAAGGACATTCAGGGAGCTCGAACTGCGCCGGCATGTCTGGAGCTTTCTCTGCCCCCTTATCCGCTGATTGTCGAGGGCAATGCCGTTGAGCTCAAACTAATCGTTCTGAACCTGATAAAAAACGCATCCGAAGAAATTGCCAACACCCAAAATGCCCCCGTACTCAAAATTGAACTCACGCATGATCAAACCCTCAAGCAGGCTGTCCTGACGGTGGAAAATTCCGGCCGTCAGCTCACGGAAGAGGATGTTCGACAGCTCAAAGAGCCTTTCAAAACATCCAAATCCAAAGGATTGGGATTGGGCATCATGATCATCACGTCAATTGCCGAAGCTCATCGAGCTCAAATTGACTTTATTCCGAGAGAAAACGGCGGCTTGATTGTTCGATTTGCCATCGCCATCAGAGAAGATACGGAACCCTCCCGCATTACGGAAGCCGAGGACACCGAATTTGGAGATAAATTTTGAATAAAGACGCTCTTATACGCATTGTCGACGATGAAGCCGACGTTCGAGAAGCCCTGCAGCTGATGCTTGAGATTGAAGGCTGGCAAACCGCCTCCTACGACAGTGCCCAAAGCTTTCTGGTCAACGACAATCATCGAGTTCCGGGATGCGTACTGCTTGACGTTCGCATGCCTGGAAAAAGCGGCCTCGAACTGCAGCAGATCATGCTGCAAAGGCAAATCGATCTGCCAATCATTTTTCTCACAGGACACTCCGACATTGACGTAGCCATCGCTTCCCTGAAAAGAGGAGCGCGTGATTTTCTGCTCAAACCTGTTGACGGGCAGAAATTGCTTGAAGCGATAGAACAATGCATACGCTATGACGAAAAACAGCGCGCAGGCATCGCAGGCGAGTCTCGAATCCGCGAAGGATTATCCCTGCTGTCATCTCGTGAAAAAGAAATTCTCAATCTCTTTTTAATCGGACTGACAGATCGGGCGGTTGCAGAACGCCTTCAGCTTTCCGAACGAACCGTTCAGGGACATCGAGCCCGCATCTACGAAAAATTCCGAGTTCATACGGCTCGTGAACTCAAACTTCTGTACGAAGACATCCGTGTCTGTATGGAAGAATCCGACTGATTCCCGCCGAATTTCTTCCAACACGCGGGGCGTACCTCTCTTTGACCTATCAAACAAACAGTTGACATAACAAAAATTACGCACGTAAATCTGTTCGGATAATGCTCTCATCGAAAAAAGATCGCGAAACTCAGTGAAAAAAACTCAGTTTCGCGCCGACTAAACTCAACGAGGAGATGCACGAAATGTCCGAACAAAACGTTTCTCGCCGTCGTCTGCTGAAGGCCACTGGCGCTGGCGCCGTGGCTGCAGGTCTGTCCGGTTTTGCTCATGCAAAGAGCGCCGAAGGCGTCAAGTGGGACAAGACCTATGAAGTGGTTGTCGTCGGTGCCGGCGGTGCCGGTATGGCTGCAGCCGTCAAGGCCGCTCAAAAGGGAGCCAAGAAGATTGTTGTTCTCGAAAAACTTGCCTTCACGGGTGGCAATACCCTGTTGGCTCAGGGCTTCCTGAACGCAGCCGACCCGGTTCGTCAACCCCGCCAGGGCATCAAGGATTCTCCCGAAAACCACATGAAGCAGACGCTTGCTGCCGGTGACTACCGCGGCGATCCCGAACGTGTCCGCGTGCTTTGCGAAAACGCTTACGGCGCTGTGACTTGGCTCGAAAGCCTCGGCATGAAGTTCAAGGACAACGTCATTCAGATTTTCGGCGCCCTCTACCCGCGTTCCCACATCCCGGCTCTTCCGAAGGGTCAGGGCTACGGTGCCGTTCTGTCCAAGGCTGCCAAGGATCTCGGCGTTGAAGTCGTCACCGGCATGGGCGTTGTCGAAATCGTTCGCGAAGGCGGCTTCTCCGGCGACGTGCTGGGTGTCGTAGCCAAGGACTCCAAGGGCAAACTGCATCATATCCGTGCGACCCGCGCCGTAGTGCTTGCCGCCGGCGGCTTCGGCGCCAACAAGTACCTGCGCGAACTGCACGATCCTCGCACCAAGGATCTCGGTACCGACAACCTGCCCAGCATGCAGGGCGAAGTTGCAATGGCTGCCGTACGAGTGGGCGGTTATCTGGTCGGCATGGACTTCATTCAGTCCACTCCGGGTGCTCCCGCCGGCAAGAAGATGAAGCTTCTGTTGAACTTCAACGTGAACGGTTCCATCTATGTCGACAAGCGCGGCAACCGTATCGTCAACGAAGGCGAACGCCGCGACGTCATCCGCGATGCCGTGTTGGGTACGCCGGAACGCTACGCCTACACCGTGTGCGACAACGAAAACTTCATGAGCTACGACTCTGTAAACCGCGCAGCAATCATGAAGGGTATTGAAATCAACGAAGCCTGGACTGCTCCCACCATTCGTGAACTTGCTCAGAAGATGGGCGTGGATCCGGACGGTCTGGAAAAGACGATCGATCGCTACAACAACGAATTCGTCAAGAACGGCAAGGATACGGACTTCAACAAGCAGCCTGTGAACCTCACCAAGCGCATCGAAGTGGGGCCCTTCTGGGCTTGCTACACGGGCATGACTGTTCACCACACGATGGGCGGCCTCAATACCAACACCAAGGCTCAGTGCTTGGATTGGCAGGGCAAGGTTATTCCGCGTCTGTACGCTGCCGGCGAAATCACGGGCGGCATCCACGGTACCAACCGCGTCGGTGGCAACGCTGTTCTGGACTGCTTCGTGTTCGGTCAGATTGCCGGCGAAAACGCAGCCAAAGAAGTCGAGCGCAAGTAATTTGTTTAAGGAAACAATCCCATGAAAAAGTTTCTTCTGATCGCCGCTATGGCAGCTCTGAGCACCGGCGCCTATGCCTACAAGGACGGCACCTATACCGGAGTAGGTTCCGGCAATGCCAGCCAAATTGAAGTGCAGGTGACGGTTGCCGGCGGCAAGGTCAGCAAAGTCGATATCGTCAAGCAGGGCGAAACTGAAATGATCTTTGCTGCTGTTGCTTCCAACCTGCCTGCGGCCGTTGTTGAAGCCAATGGAGTCAAGGGAGTTGAAGCCATCACTGGCGCAACCAATTCCTCCAAAGGCTTTCTTGAGGCTGTAGGCAAGGCTCTCGAACAGGCGAAGTAATTTGCCTTTCTCAAACGGAAAAGAACCGAAATCAAAGGTTCTTTTCCGTTACCTCTCCTGCGCTAACCAAGCCATAGTTTCTTCTTCATTTTGTTTTCCGCCGTGGGTTCTTTCTCCTCCCTGCGGCGGTTTTCTTTTGCTGATTTCTTCAGCTTTACGGTGCTGTTTTCATCGCCCAAAAAACGTCCAGCGCCTGACGCGTCTCCAGTACGTCATGCACACGCACAATTTGAGCTCCCCTTTCAGCAGCCATCAAAGCTCCGGCCACACTTGCAACAACGCGTTTTGCCGGATCTTTCTGTCCGGTAACCAGGCCAAGAGAAGTTTTGCGCGACAACCCCATCAGATAGGGGCGGCCGCTCGCGACAAAGTGTTCTGTGTGCTTGAGAATGCTGAAGTTGTGCTCGAGCGTTTTTCCAAACCCAAATCCCGGATCCCAGCAAATCTGTTCAAACCGCACGCCCTTGGCCAAAAGCGCCTCTTCACGCTGCCTGAGATAACGCTCAATTTCTCCCAGCAAATCCGAATAGTCCGGATTATTCTGCATCGTCTGCGGCGTGCCCTTCATGTGCATGATTACGAGACCGGCGCCGCTTTGAGCCGCCACCTCTTCGGCTCCGGGCAACTCAAAGGCACGAACATCGTTGAGAATGCATGCTCCGGCCTTTAACGCCTCGCGCATCACCTCCGGCTTGCTCGTATCGACCGATACGGCAAACCCCTCCAGCGCCAGCGCTCGCACCACCGGCACCACACGCTCAATTTCCTCTTGCACGCCGACCTCGGCGGCACCGGGACGCGTGGACTCACCTCCGACATCAAGAATATCCGCGCCTTCTCGCACCAGTTTCTGTCCCCAGGCCACAGCCGCCTGCAGTCCGTTGTGCGCACCGCCGTCAGAAAACGAATCGGGCGTGACATTGACAATACCCATGACAAGTGGTTTGGAAAGATCAAAGATTCGGTCGCGACAATGCCAAACCATCGCCGGATTACGTTGTTCAGTTACGCTCATGGAGTTGAACTCATAAAGAAACGGCGGGCTCTCACCCGCCGTTGATTATCAGAAAGTCAATCGCAGCTTACTTCGTTTCGTCGGTCGTATCCGAATTCGAAGTCTCTTGACGCTGCGCATCGGCCGGCTGTTCGGCAGCCTTCATCTGTTCCTGATCCTGAGCCATGTCCTTCTTGACGGCTGCGGGTCTGGCCGATCCTGTTACAGGCGCCTTGGGCGGACGCGGTTCCTTGCCGGCGAGAATATCGTCGATCTGATCACCGTCAATCGTCTCCCAATCCAAAAGAGCCTGAGCCATACGATGCATTTCCGTACGGTGCTCTTCAATGAGCTGGCGAGCACGATTGTATTGCTCGTCGAGGATTCGACGCACTTCCGCATCGACTTCCTGCATGGTCTTTTCCGAGATGTGCGTCGTCTTCGTCACGGAACGGCCCAAAAAGACCTCACCCTCGTTTTCTGCGTAGACCATCACACCCAATTTGTCGCTCATGCCATAACGCATCACCATGTCGCGAGCCATCTGAGAAGCACGCTCGAAGTCGTTGCTCGCACCGGTCGTCATCTGGTTCATGAACACCTCTTCGGCAATGCGGCCGCCGAAAAGAATGGCAATGCGTGTGAGCAGATATTCACGGTCGTACGAATAACGATCTTCCTCGGGCAGCTGCATCGTCACGCCGAGAGCACGTCCGCGCGGAATGATCGTGACCTTGTGCACAGGGTCAGACTTGGGCAGCAGCTTTGCCACCAGGGCATGCCCTGATTCATGGTATGCCGTGTTCTTGCGCTCGTCCTCGGTCATCACCATCGAACGGCGTTCCGCACCCATCATGATCTTGTCCTTGGCCAGTTCAAAGTCGTTCATTTCAACAACCCGGCCGTTGCGGCGAGCCGCAAACAACGCCGCTTCGTTGACCAGATTGGCCAGGTCGGCGCCCGAAAAGCCCGGAGTGCCGCGGGCAATCACATCAGGCTGCACATCCGGACCGATGGGCACCTTTTTCATGTGTACGTTCAGAATCTGCTCGCGACCGCGGATATCGGGCAACGGCACCACCACCTGACGGTCAAAACGTCCAGGACGCATCAATGCCGGATCGAGAACATCGGGACGGTTGGTGGCGGCGATCACGATCACGTTGGTTCCGGTTTCAAAACCGTCCATTTCCACCAACATCTGATTGAGCGTCTGTTCGCGCTCATCATTGCCGCCGCCCAGACCGGCGCCGCGCTGACGGCCTACAGCATCGATTTCATCGATAAAGATGATGCAGGGGGCGTTCTTCTTGGCGTTTTCAAACATATCGCGCACACGAGCCGCGCCAACGCCGACGAACATTTCCACGAAGTCGGAACCGGAAATCGAGAAAAACGGCACGCCTGCTTCACCTGCAATGGCCTTGGCAAGCAGCGTCTTACCCGTACCAGGAGAACCCACCAGAAGGATGCCGCGCGGAATGTGTCCGCCCAAGCGCTGAAAGCGTGAAGGATCGCGCAGAAATTCCACAACCTCCTGAACGTCTTCCTTAGCTTCGTCACAGCCGGCAACATCGGCAAATCTCACTTTGTTGGCCGAGTCATCGAGCATGCGTGCCTTACTCTTTCCGAAAGAGAAAGCTCCCGATTTGCCGCCCTGCATCTGACGCATGAAGAAAATCCACACGCCGATCAAAAGAAGCATGGGGAACCAGCTTACGAGAATCGTCTGCAGGAACGACGGCTCTTCTTCTGGCTTGCCGAAGACCTGAACGCCGTTTTTGCGCAGATCATCCACCATCCACAGGTCGCCCGGGCTTGTAATCGCATAGACCGATCCGTCAACCGGCGTAACGGTGATCTTCCGGCCCTGCACATCCACGCGACGGATCTTGCCGTCCTTGGCATCCTGCATGAACTGCGTATAGCTCGTCTGCTCGTTGGTGGCAACCGCACTGCTGGAGCTGTCGAACTGACGGAAAACCGTAAAGAGTACGAATGCGATGAGCAACCAGACCGCAATGCGGCCGATCATTCTGTTGTCCAAGATAACCCTCTGTTAATTGCGGACGAAAATCATTGTCTGACAGTCGTCCAGTCTCGAATACGAATTAAGCGGAGCGCACGCTTCCTTGTTTGATTCGCAAACAAAACAGCGCACGGACACCTCAGCAGCTTAAGAGTAAAGCAAAAGTGGCGCGAATGCCGCTCATTGAGCAAGAGATTGGTTAACAATCTTTGCTTTTAACGCCTCATTTTTGCTTGAGTCGTCGTGCAACCACGTACATTTCCGCGCTCGAACCTCGGCTCGCCGCAGGTTTGCGCTGCGCCACGCTCACGAAATGCCGCTTGCAGTTTTCAATAAACTGCGAATACCCCGAGCCCTGGAAGGCCTTGGTCACGAATACGCCTTCAGGTTTGAGATGCTCAATGGCAAAATCAAGAGCCAGCTCATTGAGCAGCAGACTTGCATTGGCATCGACCATCGCAATGCCCGAAAGGTTCGGAGCCATGTCGCTGATGACGACATCGAGCTTGTCGCCGGCAAGAATCTCGTTGAGTTTGTCGGCCACCTCCTGCTCGCGGAAGTCACCCTGCAGAAACGTCACGCCGTCGATGGGCTCCATCGGCAGAATATCCATGGCAATGATGCGGCCCTGCAGTTGGCCGTTTTGATCCGTGAGACGCTCGCGCACGATCTGCGTCCAGCTGCCGGGGGCACTCCCCAAATCCGCCACATTCATGCCGGGGCGGAAAAGATGCTCCGTGTCATCAAGCTCCGTGAGCTTATAAACAGATCGGGCTCGATACCCTTCCCGTCGACTCTTCTTGACAAAGGGATCGTTGATATGGCGCTCAATCCAAGCGCGGTTGGAACGTAATTTTTTTAAGGACTTCGGCATGAAAACAAAATAAAATGCGTCCTGCACTTAACCATTTGGAACCAAGACGCAATTAACCAATGACAGAACTAATTTTAGAGCGTAACGAAAGACTGCGCCTGCGCGCCGACGCCCATCACTTGAATCCGGTCGTCCTGATCGGTGAAAAAGGCATGACGCCGGCCGTCATGAAAGAAATTGCTCGAGCTCTTGACGATCACGGTCTGGTGAAAGTCCATGTTGCCGGTGACGATCGCGAAGAGCGCGAGGAAATTTACCACACGGTGGCCGACGAACTCGGAGCCGCACGCATTCAAGCCATCGGCAAGATGCTCGTTTTCTTCCGTCCGCCCGTTGAAAAGGAGCAGCAGGAAAAAGAACTCGGACTGAGTCTGCTGCGTGCCAAAGCCGAACCCGGTGCCCGCGGCATCAAAAAGCCGACCGAAAAGAAAAAGAAGGTCGCGTTGGGCAAACCCTCCAGCGCCAAGGACGCCAAGAGAAAGAGCAAGGCTCGCTCCGCAGCCAAACGCAAAACCAAGAAAGCATCCCTGGCTTAACTCCTGAGACGCCCTCTTTTCCAAGCCTGCCGCCATTGTGTGCGGCAGGCTTTTTTGCTGACCCAAACGGTACATTTTCCGGTTTATGACAACTTTGTTGCGCTTTGTCATAAAAGTGTCATAAATCTCTGCAACACTCACGGATGGATTGTTAACAACCCATCCGTGCTCAAATGTCTGATTTTTATTTAGTCGTCCTCGGCTTTCTGGCCGTGTTGGCGTGCTTTGATCTGTTCGTCGGCGTCAGTAACGACGCCGTCAACTTTTTGAACTCCGCCTTGGGCTGCCGCATCGCAAAGTTCCGTACAACGATGTGGGTGGCCAGTTTTGGCGTCCTCCTGGGCGCTACCTTCTCCTCCGGGATGATGGAAATTGCGCGTTCCGGCGTCTTTCATCCGCAGATGTTCACGTTCAACGAAATCATGATCGTCTTTTTTGCCGTCATGATCGCTGACGTACTTTTGCTCGATACCTTCAACTCGCTGGGGCTGCCCACCTCCACCACCGTTTCGATCATCTTCGAGCTGCTCGGCAGTGCCCTGGCCGCTGCGCTCTACAAGATCTACATTGCCGACGGCAGTTTTGCTGCGGTGGTTCATTACATCAATACTGCCAAAGCGTTGACCATCATCTCCGGCATTTTGATTTCTGTCGGCGTGGCTTTCGTCTCTGGCATGGTGGTGCAGTACCTGATGCGTCTGCTCTTTACATTTCACTTCGAGGCAATGTATCGACGCATCGGCGGTGTATTCGGAGGCTTCTGCCTGACGGCCATCTTCTACTTCCTGGTCATGAAGGGAGCCAAGGGCGCCAGCTTCATGCAGCCCGAATGGCTTGCCTGGATCAACGCCAACACGCTTGTGATTCTGCTCACGCTTTTCGTATCGTTGTCGGTCATCTTCTCGATTCTGCTCTGGACGATCAACTTCAACATCTTCCGCATCGTCATTCTGAGCGGCACCTTCTCGCTTGCGTTTGCCTTTGCCGGCAACGACTTGGTCAACTTTGTGGGCGTTCCTCTTGCCGCGCTCGACGCCGTGCGCGACTTCATGGCCAACGGCACGGACGGCAGCACCTACATGATGACGAGCCTTGCCGAAAAGGGAAATAAAGCCGCAACATTCTTCCTGCTTTTGTCCGGCATGGTGATGGTGCTCACGCTTTGGTTCAGCAAAAAGGCCCGTCGCGTCGTGCAGACTTCCATCAATCTGTCTTCCAGCCAGCAGGGCGAACACGAACAATTCGGCAGCTCTTTGCCCGGCCGCATGATCGTTCGCAGCTCCATGACGCTTGGTTCCGTCATCCGTCAGATTCTTCCGATGCGCGTTCAGGGCGCTTTGCACTCGCGCTTCAAGCCCCGCAAGCTTGAGCGTCACGAACAGCCTCTTCCCTTTGACTATGTCCGCGCTTCCGTCAATCTGGTGCTGAGCTCCATTTTGATTGCCTCGGCAACGAGTCTGAAGCTGCCGCTGTCGACGACTTACGTCACGTTCATGGTCGCCATGGGGTCGAGCTTTGCCGACGGCGCCTGGGACCGTGAGACGGCCGTCTATCGCATCTCCGGCGTGCTCACCGTGATCAGCGGTTGGTTCCTGACGGCCTTTACCGCGTGCTCGGCAGCCGCACTGGTCTGCTTGATGGTGATGATGGGCGGCACGTACATGATGATTGCGCTCATGCTCTTCGTGTTGACGTTGCTTATCCGCTCCAACTTCCTCAAGACTTCGAATGATCAGCAGCAGGCTCGCCGTCTTGAAAAAGACGACTGCTACTCCGTGCGCGACGCCATCAACGAGTCGGTTGGTCCGCACCTGCAGCGCACCGTTGATCTTTTTGAAGCCACCGTCAAAGCCTTTCTCAATGACAACGAGTCGGCTCTGCGCAAGATCAAGAGCGAATCGACCGATTTCTTTGATCTTTTGAGCCGCGAACGCAGCGTCTACTACGACATGGCTCAGCAGCGCAAGTCCGACACGAAACTTGATCGTGACGCACGCTACTGCTACTACCGCGCCTATACCGGCATGCGCGTCGTGGGCAGCAACCTGCAAAAACTCACGACCACCGTCAAGGACCACGTGGCCAATCGCCACCGCGTCTACAAGGGTGAACTCAAAGCCAATCTCATTCAGCTTGCCGCCGACCTGCAAAAGCTCGGACGGGCTGTCAAGGGACGTCACGCACTCGAAGTCGTCAAGCTCAACGGCAATGACATCATCCTTGAAATCGACCGCATGCAGGAAAATCTCCTGTCGTCGATTGCAACGGAAAACATCTCGATGCGCGGCTGTGAGCTTTACCTTAACTTCCTGCAGTTTGCCCGTGAACTTGTCAACCGCTACAGCATCGTAGCCGTGTTGCAGCACGAATTGAATGATTTGTGTGATCGCGCTCAAACCGATGCCGAGTCCAAGGACGATGCACCCAAGACGCCGGCTCAGGAGGAAAACACGTTCAAAGGACCGCAAAACATTCTGCGAGCTTTGCACGTCACGGGCTTTGGGAAAAAATCCTGATTAACGGATTCTCTTAGCCACTAATCAATTCGCCCCGTACAATTTTCTTCGTTGTACGGGGCTTTTTTTATCCCTTGTTTTTACCGTTACCGGGAGCAGAACAATTGCGTGGACTCATTTTGTTTGATCTGGACGGAACGCTGATCGACAGCGCCCCGGGACTGACTTATTCGGCCAATGTCCTGAGATTGCGTCGGCATCTGGCCGCTCTTCCCTACGCAGCACTGCGGGAGCATTGCGGACGCGGAGCCGCCGGACTGATCTGGGCCTCACTGAGGATGCCGACCAACGCCTGCCGTTTTGTAGAAACCAAAACAGAGTTTTTGTCTCACTACGCTGAAATCATGGTTGAGCACAGCACCCTGTTTGAGGAGGTTCAACCCATGCTGCAGGAGCTCTCCGCTCGGGGCTTGTCCTGGGGAATCGTCACCAACAAAGTCATAGAACTCGCCCGTCCGTTGTGCCAAGCAAAGGGGTTGGCGCAAGAGGCGGCCTGCATTGTGTCGGCGCAAACATTAGGCACCCCCAAGCCCGCTCCCGATGCGCTTGAATACGCAATGCGCACGCTCGGGTACGCTCCCCACGAGACTCTTTACGTCGGAGATGACGCACGCGACGCACAGGCCGCAGCCAACGCAGGACTTGCCTTTATCGCAGCAACCTGGGGCTATACGGGAAGCGGACTCGATGTCAGTCAGTGGGGAGCAAGCGCTCTGGCCAATCACGTGCAGGATCTGCCGGATCTGGCACAACGATTACTCAGTAAATCATCGAGCTTAATGTGATTCTGCAGCCGTTCGACCATCGGTACCGAAAGCCAAACGCTTGAGTGCTTCAAGCCGATCGCGCAGAACGGCTGCCTGCTCAAAGTCCAAATCCCTTGCGCAGGCAAGCATCTTCTTTTCCGTTTCCTTGATTTCGCGGGCAAGGCTCTTGTCGTCCTTGATATCAAGGCCCTTGATCTTGCCTTCATCCTGGGCCGCCGCATCAGGACGATACACTCCGTCGATGATTTCTCGAACTTCCTTAACGACGCTGCGCGGCGTTATACCGTGCTCCTTGTTGTAATTTTTTTGCTTTTCGCGTCGGCGCTCCGTCTCGTCAATGGCCTGTCTCATCGAATCGGTCATTGCATCGGCATACAAAATCGCCTTGCCCTTGACGTTTCGTGCCGCGCGGCCGATTGTCTGAATAAGCGAGCGGGTCGAACGCAAAAATCCTTCCTTGTCCGCATCAAGAATGGCCACCAGAGAGACTTCGGGAATATCAAGTCCTTCTCGCAGCAAGTTGATGCCAACAAGCACGTCAAAGACGCCTGCACGCAAATCACGAATGATTTCCACTCGCTCGACAGTATCAATATCCGAGTGAAGATAGCGCACGCGCACGTTGTGTTCTCTCAAAAACTCGGTGAGCTCTTCAGCCATGCGTTTGGTAAGCGTCGTCACCAACACTCGTTCTCCCGCGGCGGCCCGTTCATTGACCTCCGAGAGAACATCATCGACCTGAGTGGACGCAGGCCGCACCTCCACTTCCGGATCGATCAGTCCGGTCGGACGCACGACCTGTTCGACAACCTGAGCGCTTTTTTCCAATTCGTACGCCGCCGGAGTTGCCGACACAAACACCGTACGGCGCATCTTGCGTTCAAACTCGTCAAAACGCAGCGGTCTGTTGTCCAATGCCGATGGCAGACGAAAGCCGTACTGCACCAGCGTTTCCTTACGGGATCGGTCCCCGCGATACATTCCGCCCAGCTGCCCGATCATCACGTGACTTTCATCAAAAAACATGATGCTGTCGGCCGGCAAATAGTCAATGAGACACGGCGGCGCCTCACCCGGCGCCAACCCAGTCAGATGTCGTGAATAGTTTTCAATTCCTTTGCAAAAGCCGACCTGATCGAGCATTTCCAAATCAAAAAGCGTGCGCTGCTGCAGTCTCTGCGCTTCCACAAGCTTGTTGTCTTTATAAAGCTCCTCAAGACGATCCTTAAGCTCAGCCTTGATGCTGCTCATTGCTCTGACGATTTCATCACGCGGCGTCACGTAATGGCTGGCCGGATAGACGACAAAGCGAGGGACCTTCTGACGCACCTTGCCTGAAAGCGGATCAAAGAGCACCACAGCCTCGACCTCATCGTCGAAAAGTTCCACGCGAACGGCCACTTCAGCGTGTTCTGCCGGGAAGATGTCGATCGTATCGCCTCGAACTCGAAACGTGCCGCGCAAAAACTCCATGTCGTTGCGCTTGTACTGCATCTTGACCAACTGACTGATCAGATCCTTTCGCTCTTTAATGTCGCCCGTGCGAAGGATCAAGCGCATCTGCGTATAGCTTTCAGGCTTGCCGATGCCGTATATGGCCGAAACCGTCGCCACAATGATCGTATCGCGCCGCTCCAGAATGGACTTGGTCGCCGCCAAACGCATCTGCTCGATGTGTTCATTGACCGCCGAATCCTTTTCGATGAAAAGGTCGCGTGCCGGAACATACGCTTCGGGTTGATAGTAGTCGTAATACGAAACGAAATACTCAACGGCGTTGTTGGGAAAGAACTCTCGCATCTCGCTGTAGAGCTGCGCGGCAAGCGTCTTGTTGGGAGCCATGACGAGAGCCGGCACGCCGATGCGTGCGATGATGTTGGCCATCGTAAACGTCTTTCCCGACCCCGTTACCCCGAGCAGTGTCTGTGCGCTGTAGCCCTCCTGCAATCCTTCGGTCAGTTGAGCAATTGCCGAGGGCTGATCGCCTGCCGGCGCAAATTCGGCGTGCAGTTCAAAAGGCGAATGCGGAAAAGTAAGAATCTCAGTCACAGGAAGGCTTTCGGAGAAACGGTAAATACGATGTGCTTCTTGCTTGAGGGCAAGATTTCGGCACTCAGGTGTTCAGCTGTGGGTTTTGAGGACTAATATTAGTCGTTGGCGCCTGTTTCGACACAGCTTTGTGAAGCAAAGGCGCAATGGACCTATAAATTTTTAACAACAACCAAACAGGGATGTATATGTCCGACGCTTTGTTCAGCAGCCTGGTTGCTGCTCCTGCCGATCCGATTCTTGGCGTGACGCAACGCTTCCGTCAAGATCCCCGTCCTCAGAAAGTCAACCTCGGTGTGGGTGCCTACATGACCAATGAGGGTGTAACGCCCGTTCTTGAGGTCGTCAAAGAGGCCGAAACGGCGCTTGCTCAAGAGTGCCGTCCTCACACCTATTTGCCGATCAGCGGACTTGACGGCTACGGCACGCACGTCCAACAGATGGTTTTCGGTCAAAACAGTGAAGTTGTCCTTTCCGGACGCGCCGCCACCGTTCAGACTCTCGGCGGTACGGGTGCCTTGAAAGTCGGCATGGACTTCATGTATCAGATCTGCGGCGAACGCGTTGCCGCCACTTCGCTGCCGACCTGGGGCAACCACAATGCCATTCTCGGCATGGCTGGCTACGAAGTCAGACATTATCGCTACTACGAAGCCTCCAGCAACAGCCTTAACTTCGATGCCATGGTCGAAGACCTCAAAGCTCTTCCCCCCAAGAGCCTTGTCGTCCTGCATTCCTGCTGTCACAACCCCACGGGCTACGATCTTACAGTCGAGCAGTGGAAGGTTGTCATTGACGTTTGCCAGAAGGGCGGTCTGACGCCTTTCCTCGACATGGCATATCAAGGCTTCCGTGAAGGACTCGATGAAGATGCCACCTCCATCCGCATGTTTGCCGAATCCGGCATGAGCTTCCTGGTAGCCACGTCGTTCTCCAAATCGTTCAATCTTTACAGCGAACGCATCGGCGCGCTTACCGTTGTCTGCCAGAGCAAAGCTGAAGCCGACATCGTGCTCTCGCAGCTCAAGGCCGTGATTCGCTGCAACTACTCCAATCCTCCCGCTCACGGTGCCTACATCGTCGAGCGCGTTTTGTCCGATCCGGCCAAGTGCGAACAATGGAAGCAGGAACTCGGCGGCATGCGCGATCGCATCCGCCAGATGCGTCAGGCTCTGTCCGACGAAATGGCTCGTATCGGCGCCAAGCGCGACTTCAGCTTCGTCACGCGTCAGGCCGGCATGTTCTCCTTTACGGGCCTTACTCCCGAGCAGGTGGAACGTCTGGCCACGGACTACGGCATCTATGCCGTGAAAAACGGCCGTATCTGCATCTGCGGCCTTAACACCGGCAACGTTGCTTACGTTGCAAAATCGATTGCCGAAGTACTCTAATCGTCGCTTTCACTTCGACGACTAGTCTCTGAATCAGAAAACCGCAGCCTCCACAATGGGACTGCGGTTTTTTCTATCAAATTTTCATTAGTTTAAATTTGAGTTATAACTCGTTATATTTCATATAGTTACAAGCAATTTTTGCTGATTTTCTCTATTTTTTTTCGATTTCGTCGAATTTTTTCTGCAAAAAGACTTGCCAAACCTAAAAAAGACCTATATAGTTCTGCTCCTGCACTCCCCGATAGCTCAGTCGGTAGAGCAACGGACTGTTAATCCGTGGGTCGTTGGTTCGAGCCCAACTCGGGGAGCCACTCTTTACTAGATAAGAGATTGCAGAAAGAAAAGGACGCGTCACTTCGGTGTCGCGTTTTTTTATGCCTGAAAAACGACTATAGCCTTTCAGCCTTCAGTGCTCACCACAAAAAAAAGAGCGCTGATCCATAGACCAGCGCTCCGCGCAACGGCATCCGTTTGTTACTCTGATGCCTTCGTTTTGCCTTTATGCCTTGCGGCCGATCTCAGCAAGCTGCTCTTTGAGCACCGCCACAATCGAGCAACGGTTGATGAACTCTCGGGCAAAGACAAGGAAGTTGAGATAAAGCTCACAGCCTCGAACCGACAGATTGTTGTCGGGAATGCGACGCAGAAGCTCAGCCTGCATCAGATCAATGCGCGCACATGCCTCCTCGGAATGACGCAGTACATTGCCAATATCAAGCTTGCCGTCTTGTCCCGTTGCAATTTCCATAAGGTAGTCCGCAAGTCCGTGCAGCTCCTGCTTGAGCTCACCCTGATAGATACGGTGCCGATTGGCCACGTGATCGGTCGCCAGTTTGGCAAGCGCCTGCAAAGAGCGTCCTACTTCTCTCATATTGGTTGAAATTCTGTAGTAGCAGTAGCGAGCATCAAAGTCTTTATTGGTAGGCTTGAAGCTGGAATTGGCCATGCGGTAGTACAGACTGCGGTCGGCGCTCATCTTGTCAAAGAGTTCATTGCTGTCGGTTTTGATTCGACGCAAATCACCCTCGCTATCGGACAAGAAACGATCGACCAATGCATGGAACACCTTAAGCGTTGTTGCAAAGTTCACATCCGTTTTGTCTGCCACCAACGCGTTCATCTTGGCCGCATCGTAGCGTGTATCCAAATCGGCCCGCATATTGACGGTATCGAGTTTTGTCTTGAGATTCGAGCGAATCAAAAGGAACGTCGATCCCACGGCAAAAATCAACGCCACAACGCCCTCGCCCCAGAGCGTAAGCCAACACACGACGGCAGCAATGGACGAGGCGCACAGCGCAGTGATAAACCAGCCGCTGATCACGGTGAGCACGCCGGAGATGCGATAGACGGCCGTCTCACGGTCCCAGGCGCCGTCGGCAAAGCTCGACCCCATGGCGACCATGAACGTGACGTAAGTCGTCGACAGCGGCAGCTTCAGACTCGTTGCCGAGGCAATCAGAATCGCACTGACAACCAAATTGATGGAGGCACGCACGTAGTCGAAAGGCAACGGCGTTTCACCGTGCACGAGTTTTTTCGGCTCAAAACGGTTATCGATTCCCTTACGGATTCCGGTCGGAATAAATTGATTGACAAGGCGTCCGAATCCCATGCTCGCACGCACGATCATACGACCGGGCAAGGAGCTGCCGAACTGTTCCTGTTCACCGGAATTGCTTGATGACAAATTAATTGAGGTCTGAATGACCACCTGTGCCTTCTTGGAGAACCACAAAGTCAGAACCATCACCAGACCGGCAAGCAGCAGCAGGAATGTGTTGGCCACAGTCGGCTTTAACAGTCCGTCCATCATAAAGCTTTGAGCTGCAGCACCGGAAGCAACCCATTCGTTGTAGGAGTCAAGAGCAGCCAACGGAACGCCGACGAAGTTCACCAAGTCATTGCCGGCAAAAGCAAAGGCGAGCGCAAACGTTCCGGAAAGAATGATGATCTTGAAAACATTGATGCCGGTAAACAGAATCAACAGCTGGAAAACAACCGAAAGAACAATAAAGAGCGTGGCGACAATGCCAAAGGTATTCTGGCTCATGAACTCAAGCCATTCAGCCCGCATGAAGCTCGCACCCTTTGCCCCCTTCATCACCAGAAAGTAAAAGATGGCCGTAATGGCAAAACCGGCATACAGACCGCCGAAACGGCGATAGACCTTTTCAAAATTAAACGTAAAGATCAGTCGAGCCACATACTGAACCACGGTGCCCGCAACGAAGGCTACGGCCACGGATATCAAAATACCCGAGATGATTGTCAAGGAGCGCGAACTATTGATGTATTCAGCGACCTCTGCAATCGACTTGCCGTCGGCCAGCAACGTAAATGCAGCTGCGGCCAGTGCGCTGCCGAGCAATTCAAACACAATGGAAACCGTCGTTGAGGTCGGCAAGCCCAACGAGTTGAAGGTATCAAGCAGAATGATGTCTGTGACCATCACCGCAAAGAAGATCACCATGATTTCATGGAAAGTGAACATCTGCGGATTGAAAACCCCAGAGCGCGCAATTTCCATCATGCCGGAAGAAAACGTCGCACCCAACATCACCCCGATGCTTGCCACAAACATCGTCGTTTTAAAGGAAGCGATGCGGCATCCCAGAGCTGAATTCAAAAAATTAACGGCGTCATTACTCACGCCGACAAACAAATCAAAAACTGCCAGCAAACTTAGAAAAACCAGCAGTGCAATGTAATAGTGTTCCATGGTTTGATGTCGCCAGAAAGGAATGGTTGATTACTTCCGGCGCGGAGTGTGCCCTGAGAAAATGACCAACCTGCTAACGTTTTATGACAAAACCATGACAACAACGAAACGCTCGTCGTTTGAGCATAACCAGCGACAAGAGATTGTCGCTGACTTCTCCGAAAGAATGCATCCCAGACAAGTTCACCGAAGCGCGATGCCTTTGATACTTGGCTTTTGAGAAGACTTAAGCGTATATAGACTCTGTCGGTATAAACGCTTTGTCTAGTCTTCTCAATCACTATGTCCGATACACAGCCCAACAACGCCTCTGATCCCCAGAATCGTACGAACTGCGCTGCCTACGGCTTGCTGTCTTTGGTTTGTTTGGGGCATTTTCTCAACGATGGGATCCAATCGGTCATCCCGGCCGCACTTCCCGTTTTGCGAGAAGCTCACGCACTGACATTTGCTCAAATCGGACTGATCACGCTCATCATTCAGATAGCAAGTTCTCTGCTGCAGCCGATTGTTGGTTATGTCACGGACAAACGACCATCTCAATATGCGTTGGCAATCGGGATGTGCTTTACGTTGGTCGGTCTCGTGCTGCTGTCGCAGGCATCCGTTTTCGGTTGGATGTTGTTTGCAGTGGCTTTCATCGGATGCGGCTCGGCAGTCTTTCATCCTGAAGCCGTGCGCATCGCTCAGTTGGCCTCTGGCGGACGCAAAGGACTGGCTCAGTCTGTTTTTCAAGTGGGCGGCAACGCAGGAATGGCCCTAGGACCTTTGGCTGCGGCATTTGTAGTCATCCCATACGGTCAGTCGAGCATTGCGTGGTTTGGAGCTGCCGCAGCGCTCACAGCCTTGCTGATGCTCTACGTTGGAAAAGCATCTGCAGCAAGGCAAGTTCTGAAAGTGAAGTCCGCCACGGCACAAACTTCACTGTCTCGGTTTGGCAAAGCTGCAGTCGGACTGTTTGCAATTCTTTTTATTCTGATGTTTTCAAAACAGGTCTATATCGCCTGCCTTCAAAACTTCCTCACCTTTTATTTGATTGATGTGTTTGCCCTGAGCATGACAAACAGTCAGTATGTCCTCTTTGCCTTTCTTCTGATCAGTGCCGTCGGCACCATTGCCGGAGGTCCTCTCACCGACAAATTCGGAAGCCGCAAAATTATCCTGTTTTCAATTCTTGGCGCTGCTCCCTTTGCGATGTGCCTGCCTTGGAGCAATCTCTACGGTTTTATTGCCTTATCCTTAACCGTCGCTTTCATCATGTCCTCGGCATTTTCAGCCATCGTAGTCTGTGCCTTCAATGCCGCCCCAAATCACATAGGACTTGTTTCCGGCGTATTTTTCGGCGTCAGTTTCGGTATGGGCGGCATTGCCACCGCCCTTTTCGGATCTGCCGCTGATATATGGGGACTTCAAAACGTCTTTATCGGCATTTCCGCTTTACCTCTGCTTGGTCTTTTTGCTTTGCTTCTGCCCAAAACTATGTCCTAGCAAACATGAAAAAAAACTTCGCGAGAATCCCCCGCGAAGTTTTTTTTCAAAAGCCAATGTACCGTGGGATCAAATGACGCCCATCGCAGTCAAGCCCTTCCAGATGAACTGTGCGCCGACTAAGAAAACCAAAACCGACAGCAGAATAACCAAGACGCGCGGCTTGCTCTTTTTGGCAATCTTTGCACCCAGCTGAGCTCCAATGACCGCACCTGCACCAATCATCAGTGCCGGTCCCCACACAATATGTCCCAACATGGCGTGGCTGCCGACGCCCATAACGGCGCTCACAAACAAAACGAACGTAGAGGTCGCAACGGCAATTTGCGGCGGGAATCCCAACAAAAAGACCATCATCGGCACATGTACGATACCGCCCCCAATACCGAATATCGAGGATATGAAGCCAACCAAAAAGGAGCAAACAACACCGAGAGTCATGTTAAACGGGGCTGTTTTCGGATCCCATTCATCCGCACTCTTGTTCGCTGATTTACCCTTGGATTTCGAATACATTACGTATCCGATAAAGATCATGAAAACGCCAAAGGTGAGCGAAAATCCGGGACCTGAGAACCATTCGGTAACATACCCGCCGAGAAAAGCACCAGGAAGCGTAGCCAAGGCAAAAGGAATGGCTGCGCGCATCATGATGCGACGCTGACGCAAATAGGCTACGGTGCAGGAAATTGCGTTGCAAAAGACCGCAAACAAGCTCGTTCCAACTACTTCTTGAACCGTTGCAAATGTCGTCCCATTAGGAGCGAGCATAAAAAGCATGAAAATCGGCACCAAAATAAAGCCGCCGCCGAGACCAAGCAAAGCGCCAATCGTCCCGACTCCCATGCCGAGTACCAAGTATTCAAACAGTTCCAGCATCTTCCCTATTCCCTGGTTTGCACGCGGTTAATACCGCTGTTTTATAAAGAGGGAAAGAAGGATACACCTCGCAGAAAAAAATTGAAACAATTTGAGTACAGACAAAGCAAAAACCCCCGAAGGAAAAATCCAACGGGGGTTTTGCATAATGGATTAGCCTGGCA
>DXSO01000149.1:564-4301 GCA_019410445.1 Sutterella sp. | reverse complement strand
GCGCTCAGCGATCTCGAGCCGTGGGATCTGGTGGTCGACCCCTCCAAGATCGAAAAAGCGCTTCCGCTTTTTACCGTGCTCACGCTTTCTGCTACCGGCAGCGAATACGACAACAGTGCGGTGATCTCCAACATGGAAACGAGCGAAAAGCTCGGCATGGCCAACGAAGTGCTCGCGCCGGTGGCGTCGATCTGCGATCCGTCCCTGACGTATTCGGTGCCGGCCAATCAAACCGCAGCAGGCGTGGCCGACATCATGAGCCACACCTTTGAGCAGTACATGGTCATTGATGGCAATCCGGTCAGCGACGGCATCTGCGAGACGATTCTGCGCACCTGCATCGACAATGCGCCCAAGGCCATCGCCAATCCAAACGATGAAGAAGCGCGTGCCGCACTGATGCTGGCGAGCTCCTTTGGCTGCAACGGACTTCTCGCACTAGGACGCACGCCGTCTCCCTGGCCCTGCCACGGCATCGAGCACGAAATCTCGGCCTTCCACGACATCACGCACGGCGTGGGTCTTGCGATCATCACCCCGCACTGGATGCGCTACAGTCTCACGGAAAAGACCTTGCCTCGCTTCGTGCAGTACGGCGTCAAGGTCTGGGGACTGGATCCCAACGGCGACCCGATGAGCATTGCCAATCAGGCAATCGACAAGACGGCGGAGTTTTTTGCCTCCATCGGCATCCCAAGCCGCCTGAGCGACGTGGGTGTGACGGACGAACACTTCGAAGCGATGGCCGATCACGTGGCCAAGTGCTGGTGGAGTCTCGAAGGCGCTCTGCGCCCGATTGACAAGGCCGGCGTCGTCTCGATCCTGAAGGCGTCGCTTTAATCCGACAGGAGCACTTTTGCTTGGCGCCGACCCCATCGTCCGGTTGTCGGCGCTATAAAAGTGAGTCATTCGCCCAAACCGGTCTCTCGGCAGTTTTTTGCGGGGAGACCGGTTTTGTTTCTGCCGTCAGAAAACGCCCTTGAGAAGATGCGGCAGACCGCCTTTTGCACTTCGGTCCGCCGCATTCAGTGCTTTGCAGCAAAGAGTAGTCGTTGGCTCAGAAACCGAGTCTTGAAAGCCATTCCTCCAGTTTCTGTTCGCAGTTTGGCGCGCTGCGCTCCGTCACGTGAAAGCCCTCTTCGATGACGGCTTGTCTGCACAGCGAACGGATATCGTCCCAAGCTCCCGCCGGTGACGAACTGCCTGACGTGACAAAGGGAATGACGCGTTTGCCGTGCATCGGGTGATCGCTCAAAAAAGTGCGCATGGGGATGCTGAGGCCTCCCCACCAGTACGGAGATCCGATGAATATGTTCCGATAGGCGGACAAGTCCGGAATGACGGTGGCGATTTCTCGTCGGGCGCCGCTTCGCCGTTCATTGCGCGCGATGTCCGTCATTTCGGAATAGGCCTGTGCGTAAGGGATCTGCAGTTCAAGGCCAATGCACTCGGCAGCCGTTCGTTCGGCGATTTTCTCTGCCAGTCCTGCCGTTGTTCCGGTGCGGGAAAAATAGATGATGAGGGTATCCGAAGAAGGAGTTGCTACTACTTGGTTCATAAACAGACCTGATGTTGCGCACAAGGTGCAGGCGAGAATTTTCCGACGGGTGAAAAGTACGGTCATGGTCTTCTCCGTCAAGATTTGTCGATTTGACTTTCGGTGAGTGGGTCGGCTCGGTGGCCGACCAGACGAATTTGTCTGAACTGAGCGTCAAATTCGTTCCAAAGATCGGCCCCGATGAACAGTTGATCCGATCGGAGAAAGTCCTCGAGGTGAGCCGGATTGGTTGTTCCCGGAATCGGCGCGATGTTAGCTCCGCGCGACAAAACCCAGCCCAAGGTGAATTGGGCGCGGCTGATTCCCAGTTTTTTGGACCATGAGCCCACCAAGTCGGCAAAAGCAATGTTGGTTTTTAATGCCTGCGGTTCAAACTGCGGCAGAGTGGCGCGTCGATCTTCAGGTGCAAATCGACTGTCTGCCGTAATGCCGCCCAAAGGAAACGCTCTGCACAAAGGACAATAGGGGACAAATCCGATGCCAAGTTCGGCAAGCGTCGGAAAAATCTTTGTTTCGGGTTCACGCCACCAAATGCCGTATTCGCTTTGAACAGCCGTCAGAGGCGTGACGGCATGCGCCTTGCGGATATTGCCGACACCGGCTTCCGACATGCCCCAATGCAGAATCTTTCCTTCGCGCATCAAGTCTCCCATCAGGCCGGCGACATCCTCGATCGGAACCTGCGGGTCAACGCGGTGCTGATAGAGCAGATCGATGTGATCGGTCCGAAGTCGCTTCAATGATCCTTCCACGGCTCGCCGGATGTGTTCGGGGCGGCTGTTGAGCTTTTTCGGTTCGTGTTCTTCAACGCCGAAACCGAATTTCGTTGCGATCTGAACATGGTTTCGGATTGAGGCCAGAGCTTCTCCGACCCAGGATTCGCTGGTGTAGGGGCCATAGACTTCGGCCGTATCGAAAAACGTGATTCCGAGATCGTAGGCGTGTGCAATCAGCGCAATCATGTCTTTCTTGTCGTATCGGCCGCCGTAGTATCCGACCATCGGCAGACAGCCGAGTCCGATCGCCGAGACCTCCAGCGTACCGAGCATGCGTCTGGAAACCCCCGGATTGGCTGCGGGAATTTGCTTGGATACGACTGCTGAACTGCCTGACATGGGAGCGAAGGCTGCCGACAGCGCGGTCGCACATCCCAGTCCCATCAGATTGCGTCTTGTGATTTTCGTCGATTCGGACATGGCACTCTCCTGTTGAAAACGATGCAGGGATCGAGTAGCGAGAGGCTCGATTTGCTTGACATATCGTAGAAAGAAGAGTCGATAAATTCCAATATCAAATATTCATGAGAATTGATGCGTTTTATGAATAAATTCAAAAGCACAAACAGCGGAATCCAGAAGACGAATCAACGGATGTCGTCTTCCTGATTTGCCGTGCGGGCAGGCGCTAGAAGTTTTTTGATTTCCGAGAGAAAAGCATCCGAGAGCGCCCTTTTGACGGCGGACTGCGGCCAGGCGAGGACGACGCCGCTTTGAATCGAGGGCGATAGGGGCAAAAACATGATTTTCTCATCCAGATGAGCCACTCCTTCGATGCAAAGGGCGTGAGCTCCCTGCCGAACCGCAAGTTCGGCGTTGTAGAGCAGGTTGTATTTGCCGCGGATTTTCAAAGAATCCAGACTTGTGCCGAGCCAGGAGTTGAATTGCGCATCCATTCGCCTTTGTCCCGAGACATACAGATCAAGCTGCAGCAGATCGGATGCCGTGACGCAGTCCAGCCCGGAAAGCGGCCCGTTACGCTGAGTGAGTACGCCCCAGCGGTTGGAAAAGGGCAAAACGATGTGGTCGAACCCCTCCAGATCGGCCGGCAGATTGAAGACGCCGAAGTCGGCGTAGCCAGCCCGCAGGTCGGCGGCGGCATCAACGGCATTGGCGCTTTTGATGTCGATGGAAACGGCCGGTTCGCTCTTGAGCAGGGCCATGACGGCTTTGCAGACCAGAGCCATCGCCGGTGTTTCGGCAGCCGAAATCGTCAGCGTACCCGTGAGTGCGTTTGCTGTCATTTCTCGTCGGGTGCCGTCGACCAAGGCAAGAATGGCGCAGGCTCTCTGATAAAAAAGGGTTCCCTTTGCGGTGAGTGAAAGGTGCCGCGTGGTTCGGTCAAGAAGCAGTTCGCCGAATTCTTCTTCGAGATCGGCAATCGTGCGAGACAGCGTTGGCTG
>DXSO01000149.1:0-554 GCA_019410445.1 Sutterella sp. | reverse complement strand
CAGTTTGGATGCAGCTGCCGTGAAGCTTTTGCATCGGGCAATTTCAACGAAATAGCGCAAGGCTCGCAGCTGCATTCTTTATCCTTTAAAAGTCTGCCGTTTTTGATGAAAAAGGCTGGAGGGAAACGAACGTGTCCGAATGACGATAATATAAAACGCGAAGGAAAGTGCGTGGCAATCAGTACAGTTGTTGCAAAAGTCTTTGAGACAGTCTTGGCATTGAGGAAAGTTCCGCCGACTTGATGTGTTGTTCAAGTTAAAGAGAGGAAAGACAGTGCTGCGTTTCGACAGGTTGAGGTCGTGTGCGGCAAAATTTGCTTTTGTCGAGATTAAGCCTGAAAGGAAGGAAAAGTGACGCGGCTCGGATTGTGCGGATTGGTTATGCTGCTTGCGGCTGCGTTTTCTGCCGCACTCTATGGCGGTGAACCGTCTGAGAGTGTCCCTCAGCAGTCTGCAGACTTCAGAGCGGACTTGTCACAAAGCGGCGAAAGCAGAAAAACGTTGTCCATCGGCATCGTCCGCTTCATCCTTCCGCATCCGAAAGACACGATTAT
>DXSO01000148.1 GCA_019410445.1 Sutterella sp. | reverse complement strand
GCGGAGCAATGGCCAATGCGTAACGTTCCTGACTTTCGTTACACCAAACTTCCAACGGACTCATGCCCTTTTCTTCCACAGGAACCTTGTCCAAAGACAAACGAGCTCCGTGACCGGACAAGTCAGCCAATTCAGGCATCGCGTTGGACAAGCCGCCAGCGCCAATGTCGTGAATAGCCAAAATCGGGTTATCCGCCCCACAAGACCAACAACGATCGATTACTTCCTGAGCGCGGCGTTCCATCTCCGGATTGCCTCGCTGCACACTGTCAAAGTCAAGCGACTCAGCATTCGAACCCGATGTCATGGAACTGGCGGCACCGCCACCCAAACCAATGCGCATACCGGGACCGCCAAGCACAATCAACAGCGTACCAGCCGGCAGCTCCAGCTTTTTCGTCTGATCGTCTCGGATATTGCCGATGCCGCCGGCAAGCATGATGGGCTTGTGATACCCGTAGCGGGTTTCCCCAACTCGAGCCTCAAAAGCACGGAAATACCCCAAAATGTTGGCTCGCCCGAATTCGTTGTTGAAGCTGGCGGCTCCAATGGGACCTTCGGTCATGATGGAAAGCGGAGTGGCAATACGCGAGGGAGCTCCGTAAACCTTATCTTTGCCGCAATCACAGGATGCCGCAGTATCCTTGTCGTTTTCCCATTCCTGAGCCTTTCCGGGAAGGTGCAAGGCAGACACGGTAAACCCGCACAAACCCGCCTTCGGACGAGCACCACGACCGGTCGCACCTTCATCTCGAATCTCGCCGCCAGACCCCGTAGACGCCCCCGGGAACGGCGAAATGGCTGTCGGATGATTATGGGTTTCCACCTTGAAAACCGTATGCGTCGGTTCCTTGATCTCTTCGTACTGCGAACCAAATCGATCCTCTGCCGTCGGTCTCGGGTATAGGCGATCAACCTCAGGACCTTCAAAAACAGCAGCGTTGTCGGCATAAGCAATGATGGTGCCCCGCGGTGCTGCCTTGTGCGTTTCACGAATCATTCCGAACAGAGTCTTTTCCTGGTCAACCCCGTCGATCGTGAACTTCGCATTGAAAATCTTATGGCGGCAGTGCTCGGAGTTAGCCTGCGCAAACATCATCAGCTCCACATCAGTGGGATTGCGCTGCTGCTTGGTAAATGCCTCGACCAGATAGTCGATTTCATCAGCCGCCAAAGCCAGGCCCATCTCCACGTTAGCCGTTTCAAGCGCCACTTTGCCGCCCTGGAGAATATCCACCGTGCGCATTTCGCGTCCCTTGACGTCAGCAAAAAGCACCGAGGGATCCGCATCAACTGCAAGCACTGTTTCTGTCATGCGGTCATGCAAAAGAGCTGACACGGCAGATCGGTCAACCTCTCCCGTAACGTCCAGAGAATAGAGAACGCCGCGCTCAACACGGGCTACAGCGTCAATACCGGTGTTATGAACAATGTCCGTGGCCTTGGACGCCCACGGACTGATCGTACCCAAACGCGGAACTACGAGAAATTCGAGATCACCACTCTTTTCCTGAGCCGGATCCCCATAATCAAGAAGCGCGGCCAAACGCTGCGCTTCATCTTCAGTCAAATCTCTCGTGACATGCACAAAATGTTGATAACGTGCACGAACAGCCTGTACACCGGAACAAACCGATCGCAGCTGCTTGAGAAGACGCTCGGCGCGGAATTCTGACAACGCGCAGGAGCCGGGAATGCGAAGAACGGAGATCTGAGACATCTTGAAAATTCAACTGCTTAGATTGCAAAGAAAGCCCGCCGGCAATAACCAGCGCAAGCTAATGAATCTGTGAATTATAGCGAGCTGAGAATTTACCCACTTGTTTTTAAGTTCATCGCGCAAGAGTTTTTTTATTCCCACCCATTCTGGGCTGTGTTTCTATTCAGGTTCTTGTACAAGTTCTTTGTCCAATTGTTCGCTAACACTTCGAAACACGATGCCTAGGGGCTCGCTGCCCGCCTTGCCTAGAATGTTTCCGTCACGTGCCGGTTTGCTGTTTCTCTCCATCCGGCCTTCACATAGGAGTATCGCAATGCCTCGCTTGACTGTACACGGCTCGATTGACCCTCTTTTGAACGTCGCTCTGGAAAAAGGAGAGTGCGTCTTTGCCGAGCGCAATGCCATGGTGTCAATGGATTCCACGCTTGCTCT
The DNA here is from genome assembly GCA_019410445.1 of Sutterella sp. Classification (GTDB taxonomy): domain Bacteria; phylum Pseudomonadota; class Gammaproteobacteria; order Burkholderiales; family Burkholderiaceae_F; genus Duodenibacillus. The sequence goes on along the minus strand of DXSO01000148.1, from coordinate 2,221 downwards.
TACCGGAAAAGCCAAAGGCGGACTTCTGTCGGCTCTTTCGCGAAAAATTCTCAACGATGAAAGTTTCTTTCAGCAAAAAATCGAAGCAATTGACGGAGACGGCGAAGTCTTCCTCACCCCTACTCTGCCCGGAGACATTGCAATTCTTCAAACCGGTCCTCAACAATTTCTCATCTCCGACGGAGCCTATCTGGCCAATACCGAAGGCGTTGAATTGCAAACGACAACGCAAAGTCTCGGCCGAGCCGTTTTGGGCGATTCCGGAGGCTTGTTCATCCTAAAAACTTCCGGATCCGGCCAAGTCGCCGTCAGCGGTTTCGGCTCGATGCGTCCCATTGATCTGGACGGCAGCAAGTCCGTATACGTTGACAATGGCCACTTGGTTGCTTGGGACAGCGAACTGTCTTATGAACTTGCCCTAAACACATCAAAACAAGGCTTTTTCGGAAAACTTTTCCACAGCCAAACTTCCGGCGAAGGGGTAGTGCTGAAATTTTCTGGCCGCGGGCGTCTTTACGTCTGTTCTCGAAACCGCGGAGGATTCGTCGACTGGATGTTTTCTCAGATGCCGCAGGAAAAAATGGTAAAGAATGACTAAATAGTGTTGCCATCTCATTAGAGACGAGAGTCGGCCTGCTGTCGTACAATTCGCGCGTCTTTTTTGAAACCGAGTTTTTTTCTTTCATCATGGCTCAGCAAATTCTCAATCTTGACGAGCTCGCTTCGCTCGAACACCGCTACCAATCTCAACTGCCCGCCGCGGAACTCATGCGCCGCGCCGGACTTGTGATTGCCGACCGCGTTTGTGAATCTCTCGAACCCGGTCAGCATGTTGTCTTCATCTGCGGTCCGGGCAACAACGGCGGCGACGGCTTCGCTGCTGCTCGTCTGCTGCTCGAGCGCGAGTATCGCGTCACGGTTGCCTTGATTGGTTGCGACAAACCCAAAAGCGAAGATGCACTCGTGATGTATGAGGCATACCGAGCTGCCGGCGGTCTCGTCATTGCCGATCCCTACAATGCAGAAAAAGCTGAAGTCGTTGTCGACGCTCTTTTTGGCACTGGCTTGAAAAAACCGCTCAAAGGCGATTTCCAAGATGCTGCCATGTGGTTCAACGAACGCCAAGCCTTGCACATCAGCGTTGACATCCCTTCCGGACTTGATCCGATGACCGGTCGCTGGGTCGGCGGTGTCAAAGGCTGTATGGCCGACATTACGCTGGCCATGCTTGCTCCCAAAGCCGGCTGTTTCATGTGTGAAGGATCCGACGCTTCCGGCATCGTTGAAGTCAACGAGCTCGGTGTTTCCGTGCCTCTTTCGACAATCGGCCTCATTGAACCGGATGATTTCCGTCATGTCCTTGAAGAGCGCAGTCACAACAGTCACAAAGGAAATTACGGTCACGTAGCCGTCATAGGCGGTGAAACCGGAACGATTGGAGCTGCGATTCTGGCTGCCCGCGCGGCAATTATTTCCGGGGCCGGTCGAGTCACGGTGGAATTCATGAGCAACAAAGCTCCGGCCTTTGACACGATTTATCCTGAGCTCATGATCAGTGACGGTGAAATTGACCTGACGAAGACCTCATGCAATGTCATCGGATGCGGCATGGGCTTTTCGGAGAAAGCACGCAAACGCTTGCAAGACGCTATTGCCGCCCCGGTGCCTCTGATCGTTGATGCCGATGCTTTGCGCATGATTGCCGAAGACGTCGGTTTGCAGGATGCCCTGCTTGCCCGCAAAGCACACACCGTTATCACGCCCCATCCCGGAGAAGCCGCTGCGATCATTCACAGCACGGTTGAAAAAGTGCAAGCTGACCGCATTGGAGCTGCTCGCGAACTGGCTGTTCAAACGGGTGCCATTTCCATTCTCAAAGGAGCCGGAAGTGTTGTCACGCTGCGCAGTTCCCGAACCTGGATCAATCCGACCGGCAACGCCATGCTTGCTACAGCCGGATCCGGAGATGTTCTCAGCGGCATGCTTGGCGCCTTCTTTGCTCAAGGCTACGATCTGGTAAGTGCTACCCTTGCCGCCGTATATCTGCACGGAAAAGCCAGTGAGGAATATGCAGCTGGCTTTACGGCAAGCGACATCGCCCCGGCAGCTGCTTCCCTGCTCAATACGATGCGCTTGAGCCGTCCGCAGCCCGAAGATTGATTCGGTTATCGAGTAGGTGGTAGGCGATTAGTTCGCCTACCGACCTCTCACACCACCGCCC